>NZ_NJBR02000010.1:0-1888 GCF_002204235.2 Wolbachia endosymbiont of Wuchereria bancrofti | reverse complement strand
AAGGAACTTAGAAAAAGCCATAAGAAATTAACTTGAAAGGTATTAATAGTAATACACTATTTTTTGCAAATATTCAACTATATTTTTTAACTTACAATTTTAAGCTTAACTTAACATGTGTGGCTTATACCGGAATTTTTACCAATCAAAATTTTTATCTTGTGATTTTATTTGCAGTATTGCTATCAAACTGATCAATAAGCAGAAGATTATATAAAGCCCAGCGACAAAATTTATTTGAGGGAACGTTATAGTAAGCCAAGTGCATACCATAGGGGTAAATCCACCATGCAAGGCAAAAGAAATATTGCGTGATAAACTCACTCCACTAAATCTAACATTGGGGGGGAAAAGTTCAGATGCAACTATTCCTATAGGATTGATACCCCTTTCTATTATAGAGAGAGCCATTACACTCAACATAATTATAAGGTAACTTTTATAGTAATATGCAATAGATAACATAGGACAACACAGTATTATCGTAATTATTATAAATAAGATTGCAATGCGCTCTTTCCCTACTCTATCAGCTAACATTCCGAGCGCTATTGAAGATACCGGTATTAATATACTGGTTATAATCAACACAATTTCATTGACATATGTTGTTACATACATCTCAACTTGCACTATTTCTTTTGCAATTGTTCGAAGAAATATGCTAAATCCAACAGCGACATTAACAGGTACAGATATTAAAACGGCAAGTATCAGAGCTCTCCTATAGCGCTTTACAAGCTCTATTATTGGTAAATTAGGCAAATTTCTTTGTTCTCGATTTTTTTCATATGCCGGAGTTTCTCCTAATGTGTATATACTATATGCACTCATTAATCCCCAAATGGCTGAAAAAGTAAACGGCATTCTCCAACCCCATGCGTTAAAATCAGTGATTTTTTTGCATATAATCACTATCATTACAAAAAGCAGGACACCAATGGAGCGACCAAAACTTATTATCCCAAAAAACATTCCTAGTTTTTTCTTATTGGGTAAATGCTCTATGAGATAAACAGAACTGCCTCCTTGTTCGGCGCCGAGCGCAATTCCTTGTGTTACATGGATTGCAAAAAGCAATATAGTAGAGGTTATACCTACTCGACTATAGCCTGGAATAAACGCAACGAGACTAGACGGAATTGATATTAGCAAGATAGCAATTGTTAATGCCATCTTCCTTCCATACCTATCACCAATGTGACCAAATACAGATGCGCCAATTGGCCTTACCATAGCACCCAGCCCTGCAATTCCAAACAATTGCAGTATGTTGTAGTAGACGTCTTTTGCAGAACAAAACTCTCTACTGATTATGTTAACCAGATCAATAAAGAGCATGTGATCATACCATATTGCGATTCTACAGAGAATTGTTGATATCAACACCCTTGTTTGCTGATTGCACACTGAATTTAATTTGTAAATGTTTGCTTATTTCATTGTGACTGTTTTTTAGTATTTAGTAAAGCTACAACCTGAGCGTATGGATTTGACTTTTTTATTATGGTATATGGTAATCAAGATATTATTAAGTTTAGTGGTGAAACTACTATCGATATAGCTTATTTAACAGCAGTTATATCAGTAGCTATAATGAAAATAGCGGTAGCCAGTGCTTTTAGCTATAAGTACGTATAGGTATTCCCTTTATGCTGTTTAAAGGAGTTAAAGAACTCTTAGATTCAAGATGATTGTGTTACAGATAAAGCACTAGAACCCAACTCTAAAGTGGAAGAAGCAAAAGGAGAAAAAAAACTGATAGAGATAGGCTGGAAGCAACAGTTTTATACAGTTGACATTTCAAGTAACGTTTTTTTTCGAAGAAATTTATTGTCATTCCAGTACTCCTTCCTTGTCGTTCAAGTGCCTCCTTCTTATGTCATTC
>NZ_NJBR02000090.1:0-22324 GCF_002204235.2 Wolbachia endosymbiont of Wuchereria bancrofti | reverse complement strand
CACAAGGTAGCAATACACGCTATAGTTCCTACTATATATAAGCACAGGTGAAATTTCTTATTACATAGGAAGCTCTCTTTTATGCCTGCAATTTTTCTTATGTCCTCTTTATCTTCCCTACTAACCATATATCAAGGGGAGTCCTTTTTGTGGAGTCAGTTAACGCACATCTGCTACTTAACGCATTTCTGACGTAATTTTTGAACTTTTCTAGCTTTTTTGGATCATACTGCAATTTAGCTTTTTCTGAATTCAAGTGCTCAAATATTCCTTCTATTACTTTTAATAGTATCTGCATTCTTGCTGCTATATGAAATGGATTTATGTTGCCTTCGCTGTACCCTAACAAACGAACATCACTTTTAATACTTTTCTTGAAAATAGATAAAAAAAACTTCAACATTTCTTATCCTTGCAGCTAAATGCAAGAGATTGTCTCCGTTCGCTATTAATTTTGCTTTATCGGATGGACCTGCATAACACCAGTCAAGTGCACCTGTATTGGTTGAAAGCAGACCTTTTATATATTCAAGTTCACCCATAACATACCTGGCTATATTTAACTATACACCACAATTTGTAAAAATAAGTACAAATTAATCTTTCACGATAAATAATTTATAGTAATTCTAAATTGTTATAGACATAGATTTTAGCTATCATCGTTTACCATTGCTATAATAAATAAATATGCCAAATATAGTTACTAGATTTGCTCCATCACCAACAGGGTTTTTGCACATTGGTGGGGCTCGTACTGCCTTATTTAATTGGCTCTATGCAAAGCACCATGGTGGCAGATTTTTGCTCAGGATTGAGGACACTGACAGAAAACGTTCAACACAGGAAGCAATTGATGCGATAATAAATGGGCTAAAATGGCTTGGTGTGAGCTATGATGGAGAAATAGTATACCAGTCAAAAAGAATAGAACGTCACATCGAAGTTGCAAATCTTCTTGTTGAGAAAGGTAAGGCATATTGCTGTTGTTGCGCTGAAGATAAGGTTGCAGAAAAGAAGGCAAAAGCGAGAGAGGAAAGGAAAATATATAAGCACAAATGTACTAGTGTAATACCGGACGCAAAGCCAGCTGTCCGTTTTAGCGTACCAGATTCACAGGAGATCATTGTTGATGATAAAATATACGGTCACATTAAAGTGAATAGTGACCAACTTGATGATATGGTGATCTTACGCTCTGACAATACTCCAACATATATTTTTGCCGTGGTAGTTGACGATCACGATGCAGGAATAACTGATATAATACGTGGTTCTGACCACCTCACTAATACCTTCAAGCAAGTGCTGACATAGCAGGCTCTTGATTTTGATATTCCACGTTTTGCGCATTTACCGCTGATTCACGGGAGAGATGGAAATAAGCTGTCCAAAAGGCACGGTGCAACAAGTGTTTGCGACTACGAAAAAATGGGGATATTGCCAAAAGCAATGCGTAATTACTTACTGAGGCTTGGGTGGAGTCACGGCAATGACGAGATTATTAGCAATGAGCAAGCAGTAAAGTGGTTTAATTTAGAAAGCATTGGTCGTTCGCCTGCACGGCTTAATTTTAAAAAATTGGAGCATTTGAATAACTATTATATTAATAATATGAGCAATGAGGATATTCTAACCCTGATGCTTGAAGAAAGCACTCTAACTGACAAGAAAAAGAACTATTTATTACAGGGGTTAACGGAACTAAAAAAAAGAGCAAATTACCTGACCGAGTTGCTGGATTTAGCGCAGTTTTATATAAAAGACCCACCTTTTGGTTTGAGTGAAGAAGCTGAGCAAGTTGTCAAATCTAACCTTGATATAATCAAGTTACTTGCGTCATTTCTCTCGAATATTGGGGATAAAAACTGGAATAAGGGCTTTTTGTCCTCTCAGATCAAGGAGTTTTCAAAGTTGCATAGTGCTAAAATAAGCGATGTTTACCACTCATTACGGGCCCCTATAACTGGGGTGATGGATGCACCAGGAATCATTGATATTATGATAATTCTTGGTAAAGATGAATGTATAAGAAGGTTACAGGCAGTTTAAATGAAATAAAAGGAATTACTTAACAAACCTTGCCAACCCACCATAGTACTGATGGTATTCAGTTATCTTTAATCTGTGCAGATTAAATGATGGAGTGTCACGTAGTTAGTGTCTTATGTTTAATTTTTTGCACTATGTACACTGTATGTCTTTAAAAATTTTTACCTATATAAGCTGAAACGCGCTTACAAAGCGTTTAAGACAGTATAGACCGCCGATTTGAGGGGTTAGAGAGTAAACTCTATCATAGGGTTCCTTTTACCTTTTTTTCTGTCTAGTAAATTTCTTAAATATTTGTAGCTAAAGCAGTTTAGTGTAAAGGCAACACAATACTATGAATGATGAATCAGTATTGCTTTAAAAAGAGTACCCATGTTTTCAGTCAACCTTAAAAATTCGCTAAAGATCCTATTCTTTTGTTTATCACTTGCATTTTCCATTAAAGCCTGGGCTCTTTCCTTTATACCAAAAAGATATAAAAATTCTCTTTGAGTTAAAATCTCACAGTCTACGTATCTTAATGAATCTCTTAACGCTTGAAAATTTACAAGCGCGGTAATATCACTATTACCGACATTTTCAAGAAAATTAGCATACTTATGTTGTTTTACCGATTGCAAAGTGCTCTTGTGAGAAGGATATACATAGCCATAATCTATAATCAAAGCGGCTCCTCCATTATTCATTATCTTATCCTCAAGCTTTTTTAATACTTCGATCCCAGCTGAACATACTTCTACTACTGCACCATCAAAACCCTCTGTCATCCCATTGCTTGGCATTGGAATCCAGTTTTTTTGTAATTTCATCGAAAATGTTGAATGGTGTATTTGTTTACGGTCAATTTTTCTGGATCCCAGTATCAAGCAATGGGATGAAAAGGAAGGAGCACTAGGATGACGAGAAAGGGACACTGAGGTAACAACATTCTTTTTTCTGAATTCCAACGCCAGTTTACTTGGATCTTTTTTCTGGATTCTAGTATTAAGCAATGGGGTGATAAAAAAGTGGCACTGGGATGATGCCCCATCATTCTGCTTTGTCACCCTATTTTCGTACCACTTCCCATTATGATATACAAACTGGTCTATTGGGAGAGCATCGAAGAATTCATTTGCTAGAAAAATGGTTGGTTGTTCTGGTAAACTATCGATATTTTCGTGCCAACCGATTCCTAAACCCTTTAACTTTTCTTTTTGTATTTTTTGCAAAGTAGGACTTATCTCAACCAGGTGAATGGCCATTGAACTAAAAAAGCTACCGTACTTTTTAGTGACTCTTGTTATATCGTGAATGAGTGTTCCTCTACCTGGCCCAAGTTCGACTAGAGAAAATTTTGATGGCTTTCCCAATTTTTTCCATGTGTGCATTACCCAAACTGCAATTATTTCACCAAACAATTGACTAATTTCAGGTGCTGTGATAAAATCACCATCATTACCAAGCGGTAATTTATTCATGTAATAGCCATATTCTTTATGGTATAGAGCAGCATTCATGAAATCACTGATGGATATTGATCCTTGGCTTTTATCAATTAATTCGTATATATAAGTGAGCATATTATTAATAAATGTTTAATTATAGTGTGCTATAATATAAAATAGTAGAGTATTTATATATATAGTATAAACTTAAAAGCTTATGGATAATAGTGCTTCAGTTATGGACGAACAAAACGTTACCCTTACGCTTCAAGGTGATAGTATTGAACATAAGCTTGAAGAAGCTGTCAATTTTGTAGAAAACAAGGTTATAAGTTCTGACGGGCTAACTTTAGCAGAAGTATTTCAAGCGCTAGTTCAAATGCTAAATAATGATCTAGAGTTGGTAAAAAGAGTGCTAGCGCACGCTAATATTATGGCAAAGCATGGAATGAAGCTAGCAAAAGAGTCACAATTGAGCAAAGCTGATATTTGCCGAGCTTTAGAAGGCAAAGAAAGTATCCTTCACAGACAAGACTTTATAAAGAAACTGTCTTCTCTACCTGCTGTAAAATCGATCAAAAAGAAAGGTAGAGGTCTTTAGATGGCTGATTCTATAAAAAAATTTACTGTGCAGTGTGATTTCAAAGGACAAAGCTTACCTTTTGCAATATACATAGGGGATCCAAAAAGTGATACTCATCCAATACATCATCAAGATCTATGGCTTGTAAAAGAACGTGGAGGGAATATCCCTAATAAAGTCAAAGAAAGCCTACAGAAGTTATATAAGCTATCTCAAGAAAATGGAATTCCCTTTTCAGAGTTATGCGCGTATGCCATTACTATAGTTAATAATAATGATAGAAAAAAGTGACGATAAGAAATGAGATAGTTTAATCTCTCAATATTTCATTTATAGAAGTCTTCTGTCTTGTTTTTGCATCCACTTTTTTTACTATAATTGCACAATAGATTGAAATGTTATTTGTGGATAAAGTAGATCCTGGTATCACCACAGAATGAGGTGGCACTTCGCCATAAAATACCTCATTAGTTTCTTTATCAATGATCTTTGTTGACGCTCCGATGAAAACTCCCATGCCTAAAACAGACCCTTCTCTTATTATAACGCCTTCAGCTACTTCGCTGCGTGCGCCAATGAAGCAATTATCTTCTATAATAACTGGAGAGGCCTGAATAGGTTCTAAAACTCCACCGATTCCTACTCCTCCGGAAACATGGCAATTTTTCCCTACTTGTGCGCAGCTACCAATTGTTGACCAGGTGTCTATCATTGTACCAGAACTAATATGTGCACCAACGTTAATAAAACTTGGCATAAGAACAACGTTTGTGCCTATGTAAGCAGATCGGCGGACAAAGCATCCGGGAACTGCTCTAATTTTTGACTGGTGAAATTCTTCTTCATTCCATCCGTCAAACTTATTATTGACTTTATCAAACCACCAACCAGTATGATCTATCATTTTGCTCTCTTCAGTAAGAAAATATAACGATATTGCCTGCTTTATCCATGTATGTACTATCCACTTCCCATCTGACAGCCTTTCTGCTACTCTAATTTTGCCACTATCTAAGAGTTTAATTACCTTTCTAATTATTACTCTTGCTGCTCTTTTCACGCTGCGATTGCTAAGTTTACTTCTATTTTTCCAAATATCTTCTATATCACTCTGTATTTTTTCTAGTTGCAAGTCTTCCATTTATTAATTATTAACAATAAGTTTATAGTTTTGTATAACTTGAGCTTGTTACTGCTTCACGTGTAAGGGCTGTGAAAATACAATGTAATAATAATTGCACTAAAACCTACTTAGTACTTCCCGGATAGATAGGTGAGTCTGGGAGAAAAGTAAAATGTACAAACTATAATCACACATGGCATGAATATTGACAAGAACCTGACAAGCATATACACTTCTAGTATGCAAGAAAAAAGAATTGGTGGAAGGAACTTTTTGCAAAATTTAGTATTTATACCTTAACCTTTGCTGTAGTAACAGAATTATGTGTCGCAATAGCTAGTTCCAAAGAGATGAATAGGGTACACAAAACAATAAGCTATAAGCTAGGATGAAAAAAAAGTAGACTGATAGCCCAAGTATAAAAAGGCTTGCTGCGAGTAAATTTTATCAAGACTACCTCTTTCTATCTAATTTAAGATCTAGCTAAACAGACGTCAATTACTGGTGTCATCTAA
This sequence comes from Wolbachia endosymbiont of Wuchereria bancrofti, assembly GCF_002204235.2. Taxonomy (NCBI): domain Bacteria; kingdom Pseudomonadati; phylum Pseudomonadota; class Alphaproteobacteria; order Rickettsiales; family Anaplasmataceae; genus Wolbachia; species Wolbachia endosymbiont of Wuchereria bancrofti. The sequence goes on along the minus strand of NZ_NJBR02000090.1, from coordinate 16,624 downwards.
ATAGCTGATACTGAGATCCAGTTTCCATAACGCAATTCTGTCCATAAATTTTTCACTCCTTTATTTAGTGAGGTTCATTGCAGTTAGAAAACTTATATAGATTTTTTCTACCTCTGTGATATCATAAGCCTGTAGTTATGGATAAGCACATATGAATAAATCAGCGTACGAAATTGTAGAACATGAATATGATGTAGTGGTGGTGGGTGCAGGTGGGGCAGGACTCAGGGCAACACTTGGAATGGCTGCTACTAACTTCTCGGTTGCTTGCATTTCTAAAATTTTTCCTACACGCAGTCATACAGTTGCAGCACAAGGTGGAATTAGTGCAGCTCTAGGTAATATTGCTGAAGATGATTGGCGCTGGCATGCGTATGACACAATAAAAGGCTCAGACTGGCTTGGTGATCAAGACGCAATAGAGTATATGTGTAAAAACGCTGCTAAAGCTGTTATTGAACTTGAAAATTTCGGTGTACCTTTTTCTCGTACAGGGAATGGTAAAATATACCAGCGTCCCTTTGGTGGAATGACAACTCACTTTGGCAAAGGAAAATCAGCCCATCGTACTTGTGCAGCAGCAGACAAAACTGGGCATGCAATCCTTCACACTCTATATCAGCAGTGTCTTAAATTCAACACTGAATTTTTTGTTGAATATTTTGTAATCGATTTAATCATAGATAACGAAACCGGGGTGTGCTGCGGAGTTCTCGCTTGGTCGCTATGCGAGGGTACATTACATAAATTTCGTGCACATTCGGTGGTATTAGCAACAGGTGGATATGGACGTGTTTATTTCTCTGCAACAAGCGCACACACCTGCACAGGTGATGGTAATGGAATGGTGGTAAGAGCTGGATTACCACTTGAAGATATGGAGTTTGTGCAATTTCATCCAACAGGAATATATGGTTCAGGGTGCTTAATAACGGAAGGATGTCGTGGTGAAGGCGGGTACCTTGTTAATTCTCAGGGCGAAAGGTTTATGGAGCGTTATGCGCCAAAGGTAAAAGATTTAGCTTCTCGTGATGTAGTAAGTCGTGCAATAACAATTGAAATTAGAGAGGGAAGAGGTGTCGGACCGAAAAAAGACCACATATATTTAACTATAGCGCATCTCGATCCGGAAATAATAAAACTGAGACTTCCAGGAATTAGCGAAACTGCAAGGACCTTTGCAGGAGTTGATGTTACTAAAGATCCAATACCTGTTATTCCAACTGTGCATTACAATATGGGCGGTATTCCAACTAATTATCATGGAGAAGTGGTTACACTGAAGGAAAGTAAAGAAGAAGTGGTAGAAGGATTATTTGCAATCGGAGAAGCAGCGTGTATCTCTGTACATGGTGCAAATCGGCTTGGTTCTAACTCACTTCTTGATCTTGTAGTTTTTGGTAGAGCTGCAGCGCTCAGAGCAAAAAAGAAACTAAAGCCTAATATGCCACACAAGAAATTACACTCAGCTTGTATAGATTGGATAGTAGATAGATTCAATAAGATGCGGTTTGCTTCTGGAGGGCTCAGAGTATCAAAAATACGTAGCGAGATGCAGCACACTATGCAAAAATATGCATCAGTGTTTCGTGTTGCTGAGGTTTTAGAAGAAGGTAAAAAAGCTATAAAAGGAGTAGCAAAAATGATGCCTGATATTGCAATTGAAGACCGCAGCATGGTATGGAACAGCGACTTAGTTGAAGCGTTGGAGCTTGCTAACATGATTCCACAAGCGATTATTACTATGGAGTGTGCAGCCAATCGCGAGGAAAGCAGAGGTGCTCATGCTCGTGAAGATTTTCCTGAACGTGATGACAAGAACTGGATGAAGCACACTATAGCGTGGCTCGAGGAAAAGGAAGGGCAGATCAATGTGAGAATTGATTACAAGAAAGTTGCTGAAGACACTCTGAGTGATGAGATTGATTTCATCGCGCCAGAAAAGAGGGTTTATTGATTTGCTAGTTGAATCTTAACAATCTCTTAATAACTTGAAATATTGATACACCATATATTTCAGAACTAGGAAGGCTTTCAGTATCTTTTGATTGGTCTGATGACTCTTGTATTTCTTCCTTCTCTGAATTTTTGTGTTTATTTTCTACGTTCTGTTGAATGGTGCTTTTGAGAGCTTTGACTTGCTCTGCAGCTAGGTGATCATCTTTACTTTTAGGCACACCCTGTTTATTAGTGGTAAGTTCTTTCGTAGACTTCTTAATACCATTAAACCCTAAAGTGAATATTAGGCAGACCATTCCAGTAATAGCTATAATAGGTAATGCTGCTCCGATTGCAATTTGCCCTTGGAAGCAAGAGAGCGTTACCATTATAATAATGGTGGTTACTACTGTAATTGCTAACAATATACTAACTCTCCTGCCAGAATCAACACACTTCCATACGGCTTTGGAAGTATGTCCTATTTTTTTCATAGTAGTTTTTAATCGGTCTGCAGTAGCTCCGCTTTGAGAATTAAACCATTTAGAAATGGTGCATACACCATATTTTGCTTCAAGCTTTTCTTTTAATTCTTTCGCTTTATCCCGTGCTTTTTGTGGTATTGTTTTATCATTCTTTGCATTTCGTAGAACCAGATAGTACTTCTTAGTATGAAATTTCTCATCTTCTAACCATAAAGAATTAGGGTTAGCACCGTCTTTTAATAATATTGCACAGAATTTTGTTGTGTTACCACCACCGGACTTTCCGGAAGCAATTTTTTTATGTTGAGAAAGGTGTTCAGATTTTTCTTTCATTGCTCTCCCCTTTAGTGCTTCTTGTATAAGCGTACCTTTATCGTCGGTGGCTGTTTCAGCCTCACTTAATTCACTTTTGCCTGATATTAGATCCAAACATGTAACTTTTTGCTTACCTTTGGATGACACAATATAGTGCAGAGCATTATTTCCTTCTTTGTCCTGAATAGTAATATCAGCACCATTTTGTAGGAATAGCTCTAGTATTTTATACCTGTTAGTTTTTTCAAATTTCTTATCTGTAAGCGACTGGCTTTCACTTTTTTTTTCTATATACTGAAGCAATTGATGAAGAGGTGTTCGCCCTTCCTTGTTAGGAGTATTTACAGCATTACTAAATCCATCTTTATCTGAAATTAACTTCAAACATACAACTTTTTGTTTGCCTTTAAATGACACAATATAGTGCAAAGCATTGTTTCCTTCACCATCTCTTTTGCTAATATCAGCACCATTTTGTAGGAATAGTGCTAGAGTTTTATATCTACTAGTAGCATTAAATTCTTTTTTAACTATATTTTGTATTTTATTTCCCAGTGAAGATTTTTTACTCTTTTCTTGTATGTGCTGAAGTACTTGATGAAGTGGCGTTTGTTTTGCTGTATTTTCAGTGTCTACAGCTTTTTTAAACTGTGCTTTGAGTTGCTCTTTTCCTTTCTCCTCGCTTATATTTAATGCTATATTTAAAAATTCAATCTTTTGTTCTTTCTTTGATTCTGTAACTATTAGATGTAAAGCATTGTTGTTACTTGCACCTTTAATGCTAATATCTGCCCCTTTTTGTAATAGTTCCTTAAAAAGTTTCTCATCTTTATTTTTAATTGCTGAATGTAATAGATAATTATCATTACCATCTGGAGTATTTATAATACGCGCTATAATTTCTTTAATTTTTGTTTTTATCTCTAGTTCTAACTCAGGTTTCTTTACTGACTCTGCTAATTTTTCTAGGAAATTAAGATAATATACTTTTTGCTTTTCATTTAAATTTTGTAGCGCTTCTTGAGATAATTCTAACTGATCTGGTTTAACCTTATGCTCTAATAATGTAACAAAAAACTTAAGTGTGTTATCATTATCTTGGATTGTGTGGGGCCCATATTTCCCTTTTGTTATTTTGTCAATGAGTGCCACCTGAAGCGGAGTTCTTTCATCCTGATTTTCACTATCAACAAGTTGTGCTAGATCTTCCTTGGAAATTGCTTCTATTAGGGCATTTAAAGACCTGCGTTTTTGTTTTTTCTTTAGCAGTGCAACAAGGTGTAAAATATTATTTCTGTTTGCATCTTTTAGGCTAATATTTGCCCCTTTTTGCAATAGTTTTTTTAAAAATTTTTTATCATAATCGTCAATTATTGAATGTAATAGATAATTATCATTACCATCTGGAGTATTTATAATACGCGCTGTAATGTCTTCAATTTTATTTTCTATATTGATTCTCTGCTCTAATGTAGATTGCCCTACTGACTCTGCTAATTTTTCTAAGAGCTTAAAATGATACTTACTGTACTTTTTATCTAAGTTTTGTAATTCCTCTTTAGATAACTGCAAATTATTGACGTTAGCTCCTAGCTTAAACAAGCTTATAGCAGACTCTATCGTATGATCATTATATTGCGTAAATGGCTTTTTTAGAAATTTTCCAATTTTTCCAAGTACTCTTTCAGAGCTATGCTCTCCCTTAGTTATTTTATTAGATAACAATTTTTGTAATGATGTTTGTCCTTCTTTAAGATTTATAGCTTTACTAAGTTTATCTTGAGATATTTTTTCTTTTTTCACTAAACCTAATATTAGATTTAAACATGCAACTCTTTGCTTTCCTTGCTGTAAAGCAACTACATAGTGTAGAGTGTTGTTATCGTCACCGTCTTTTGTGCTAATGTCTGCACCTTTTTGTACAAGTTTCTTAATTTTTTTCTTATTGTCTCGTTTTGCTGCTTCCAATAAACGATCATTAATATTCTCATCTGTAAATATATTAAGAATTTTTTCCCTATTTTTAGGCTCTTTGTCATTAGTTTGACGTTTATGATTGCTATCACTTCCAATCCCACTATCTTCGCTGTTTCTATGGTCATTTTGGTTGTGGGTAATACTATTAAAATAATATTTGCTATTATAAGTAATTTCTGAAATTACTTGTCCTATTTCCTCTTTTTTTATAGGGTCTAATTCTTTCGGTATTTTTCTATTCAATATCGGAAGGAAACACTGGACATAATACCTATAATGTTTTTCTTGTTTTCTAAGTGATTCTTCCAATGTAGTTAATACTTCAGTGCTAGCGCCTTCTTTGAATAACCTTGTACACTTCTTGATGATTCCATCTCGACTTCTTGGTTTTTTACGCTTATGCTCTTCTTTTTTTACCTTTCTCTCTATAGTACCATACAATTGCTCATCTTTTCTATCCTGCTCTCGCTTTTCATTTTTATCTGTGCATTCACCTAATTTATCTGCATTAGTAGTTAGTGTAGTTATATCTATACCCATACTAAAATCCCACTATTAAGCTATGTATCTTCTTGGCTGTCAGCACTGGAGCTTCTTTTGCTTAAACTAACAACCTATTGAATTAGACTTTTAAATTGAGCTAGATGTTGTATATGTAATCGAAATATAGGTGAAAAAGCAGAAAATTAGTTTTTATTAGAAAACTTGCCATCATAGTTAAACCTCACTTTAGCATTTATCTACCATTTTAACCATTTAATCTTAAAAAATGATAAATATAGCTAAAATAGATTTGGTATTTTCTACAAAACATGCCACTGCTATTAGCTCTACGTCGTACCGCTGCAGTATCTCACGTGCCAACAAGCATAAATAACAAAATCGCCGAATTACCTTGGCTGTAGTCCGCATTTTAATTTGGTTGTGCTTTATTAAAAAAAACTTTAGATTAATTTCATAATCAGTACTTACAATTTAATGACTCAAACTTGGAATTTATTGCAAGCAGGGCAGGAGAGGAATTACAAGGTAGCATATATAAATGCTCGTATTATCGACCCAGAAACTAAACTTGATATAGGGGGTTCACTACTGACTGAAGGGAATAAAATCATTGATTTTGGTGAATCATTATTTTCGAACGGAGTGCCAAGTGGAGTTGATGAGACAATAAACTGTGAAGGACTTGTTCTAATGCCAGGCCTTGTTGACATTCACGTGCATTTTCGTGAGCCGGGCCAGGAGCACAAAGAAACTATATATACAGGTAGCAAATCCGCAGCTGCGGGAGGCGTTACAACTGTAGTTTGCCAACCAAACACTACTCCAGCAATAGATAGTGTTATTTTGGCTAAATATTTAAAATATAGAGCGCTTGAAACTTCACATGTGAACATTGAATTTTACGCTAAAATCACTACTTCAGAGGAAAAGTTAACTGAAGTGGCACTTTTAAAAGAAGCAGGTGCAGTTGGGTTTACTGATGATGGTATGCCAGTCATGAATCCAATGATTATGAGGCAGGCGCTACTTTATTCAAGTATGCTGAATGTCCCTATTGCTCAACATGCCGAAGACCTGAATTTATCAGCAGGCGGTGCAATCAACGAAGGTAAGCTTTCTGAAGCATTAGGAGTAAAGGGAATCTTAAGTGCATCAGAATCAGTCATGGTAAGTCGCGATATACTGCTCATGAAAGATATAGAGAATGTGCACTATCATGTTTTGCATATCTCTTCAAAGGACTCACTTGACGCTGTTAAACGTGCAAAAGATTTAGGATTGAACGTCACGTGCGAAGTAACTCCTCATCACTTCACTTTAACTGAAGATATAGTAAAACAATACGGAGCAATTGCAAAAATGAATCCGCCTCTTCGTACCGAAAAAGATCGTTTAGCTATGATTGAAGGTTTAAAAACAGGTGTGATTGATTGCATTGCAACCGACCACGCGCCTCATGATCATAGTTCTAAAGACCTGCCACTCGAGAGCGCTGCATTTGGTATTGTAGGCCTTGAGACAATGCTACCCCTTTCACTTGAACTTTACCACAGTGGGCAGATAGACCTATTTGATATACTTGCAAAGCTGACATACAAGCCTGCAGATATAATACACGTACCACGTGGTCGTGTACAGAAAAACTTTGTTGCAGACCTAACTTTAGTTGATTTGAATTACGAGTGGGAGATTAGAATTGATAGCTTTGCTAGTAAGTCAAAAAATTCTCCTTTTGGCGGACGCAAAGTAAAAGGGCGCGTAGTACGCACTATTGTGTCCGGCAAAACTGTGTACTCGCAAAAATGATTTTCGTAAAATCACTTTTTCTTATCTGGAATTTTTGATAACTCGGTTTCCAATTCTTCTATTGTTGGCAGAGCTGTTTTTATACCTTTCGGTAAATTTTCAGTTATTCGATGTTCTGCTAACTCTATATTGGTTTGGTCATATCTCGAAGTGTATATTCAGCAAGCACGCTATTCTCTGATTTACACAAAATTAATCCTATGGAAGATTAATCCGTTCCATGTTTCAGTAAATCATCAACTGCAGAAAGGTAAAAATTCATTTTACTAGCATACTCTGGTTTGAAATCTTTATCTTTGAGTTTGATTACCACAAAGCAACGCAACTTTAAGTGGTAAAATAATAAATCAATATAAAAGTCTTTATCTCCAACATCTAAGTGAAACTTATCTGCAAACAAACGCGAATCCTTCACCCAGCTCTAGCAGGAACTTTTCAACATGCTTTACAAGCCCTTTTTCTACTTCTCTCTCATGAATATCATCTCCTATACTTAAGGAATCAAAAACATATAGATCTTTTAATGTATAGTGTGCCAGGTCTGATTGGAAAGATGACAGCTTATCTTTAAGGTTAAAAATAGCCTTTCCCTGCCTTTTATATAGCGCTCACTCTATCTGCATCACTGTAATGTTACGTGACCAGCAATGTTCTATAGCTCTTTGAAAGTAGAAAAGCCTCTCTTGTAAGGCTCTTTAATCTTATCCATAATCACCACAGTATGAAACTAAGGCAATTCTACAGCAACCTGTTGCACAAATTCAACATCGAGATATTCTTCAGCAAACTTGTGCATATACTTCAGATTTCTTGTACTAAAACCCTTCATTTCTGGAAATGCACCCTTCAAATTCTTACTCAGTTGTTTAAAACTTTCGCTTCCAGCCATGTTCTTTTTGTCACTTTAAAGTTTCTATATCGGTGTAGTGATAAAGTAAAGTAAGCTTGCTGTAAGCGCTGCTTTATAACGGTTTGTGGCAATATGATCTTTTAACTGCTTTAAAAATTCCGTATATTTTTTTCTATAGTTTTTGCCATTGGTTATCCCTTAAATAATTTTCACCATCCTTTACTTGTCAAAGAAACAATCTTTCGTTCAAGGTTTATGCCTGAAACCCTAAGTTATAGTAGTTTAGGATTCCTCTATAAATCACACATGCCTAGCTAATACTTCTTTAACCTTGCAATGATATTTTCTTTACCAATAAAAATTAATAACTTAGCAAGCTCTGGACCTGTTTTTGCACCTGTTAGGGCTAAACGCAGCTGCATAAACAAGTCTTTCACTTTTATATCCACTGTCTGTTGAATAGCTTTCACCCAATCCGACAATGTGTTTTCATTACAATCACCTTGAGGCAATGTATCGAGTACGATTTTTATAAACTCCTTATCAAGAATCACAGGTTCTATATTAGATTTACATATTTGCCACCACTTAGCCACTTCCGAAAATTTTTCTATATTGTTCCTTATGAAGTACCAAAACTCTGGAGAGTTCACTCCAATTTGACTTAAACGCTCTTTTACCACTTCAAATGGCATTTGTTGCAGGACTTTACTATTTAGCTTATGCATTTCACTCAAGTTAAATTGTGCAGAAGCTGAGCCAAATTTTTTAATGTCAAATGAGTCAATTAAAGATTGCATGTTAACGTAAGCTTCGATTGGATCAGATGTTCCAAGTTTCATTAAATAACTGGCGAGTGCCATTGGTTCAATTTCGTTTTCTTTAATGGATTTGATGTCCAGTCCACCTTTCCGCTTCGATATTTTACTATCATCAAAATGTAGAAGGGGAAGATGAGCAAACACAGGAACTTTTGCTTCTAATGCTTGTATCATTTGTATCTGAACTGCAGTGTTAGTTACATGATCTTCTCCGCGTATAACATGGGTTACATTAAAGTCGACATCATCAATAACAGAAGGTAACATGTATGTATAAATTCCATCCTCCCTTTTTACCACGGGGTCGCTGATACTGCTGGTTGCAATATTTATTTCACCTTTAACCTCATCATTCCATTTGACAACTTCATTCCTATCCAACTTAAATCTAAAATGTGGTTTTCGTCCTTCTTGCTCATAACAAAATTTTTCCTGTTCAGTGAGAAGTAATGCACTCCTATCATATACCGGAGGAAGCCCCTGTTTTAACTGCAATTTTCGTTTAATGTCTAATTCTTCTTTTGTTTCATAGCATGCATAAATGTGCCCTTTTGTTATTAACTGCAGAAATACTTCGTTATAATGCTTAAAGCGCTCTGATTGCTTGAAGTTTACATCCCAATCTATGCAAATCCATCTCAAATCCTGCACTATGCTATCTATATGTTTGACGTCTGAACGCTGAGGATCAGTGTCGTCGAAACGAAGTAAAAATTTCCCGTTTTGACTACGTGTGTACATCCAGCAAACGAGTGCAGTGCGGACGTTCCCTACATGAAGATAGCCAGTTGGACTTGGGGCGAATCTCGTTAACATTTAATTTGTGACTCTGATTTTTTTAATTCTATATGAATATGTGGATAAAGCAAGATCTGTAATATAGCTAAAAGGTTATGCAGCTGTGCAAAATGTTATGAAGGGGTATCATCTAGTGGCTCATAGAAATACAAAAATCACTTGACAAACCTAGCCAGCCCCCGTAGTACTGAAGGTATTAAGTTATCTTCAATCTGTGCAGATTAAATAACAAAGTATTACGTAGTTGATGTCTTATGTTTAATTTTTTGCACTATATGTACCTTATGCCTTCACAACATTTCTAGGTTTTTACCTATATAAGCTGAACTCGCTTGTGAAGCATTTAAGACGGTATAATATGCCAATTTGCAGGATTAGAGAGTAAACACTATCTACCACAGGACATCTTTTGCCTTTTTTTATTTAGTAAATTTCTTAATATTTGTAGCTAGCTCAATTCAAGGGTCCAAAAAAGATGTCATGTCAGTATCAGATATTTTCATAATATCCTTATGCTTGAAGTAAAATCTGCTATAACATTTAACACACTGTCTTCGTAAACAAATGTTCGTACAATTGTATATCAAACATTGTAATGATACCACTTTTTCGGTCGCGGTCATTACAATATTTGTACAGTTGTGCCTAAGGGGCAGGAATTTTAGGTCGTTTTTCTTAAAAGTATTTTAGTATACTAGATGCATTATTGAAGTAACAATAGAACTAGAGGATTTGATAGAAACATCTGAATTAACTTTACTCAACTTACCAAAACTTTCTTGGCAGTTTAAAAGGGCGTGTGCGTAGTAAAGTGGAAAAATATGTAGATAAAAGGGTAGAAGAAGTTAAAAATGAGATTGTGACATATGTAGTATACAAGGTGTTAAATAATATGTTGGGTAATAAGTCACGAGCTATACTCAAAGTGAGTAAACCTGATAAAATTACACAAGTTAATGATAGCTCAACACAAAATCAAAAATTTATCAAGGCTCTTTTTATAGGGAAAACGCCTTATTGGAAAATATAAAGGGAGAATATATGAAGTTGCGGTCAGTAGTGAGGGCAAGTTTATCTATAATAAAGCAAAATATAACTCTCCTTCTATAGTAGGCAAAGGAATTACTGGTAAAAGTTGTAACGATTGGGATTTTTTTAGAGTATGCCTTGACTCCGAAGAAGGACTAAGAACTCTGGGCTGCCACCATGCAAAATTTTTGTCACCTCAAAATGGATCACAGCTAATGTTTAAGCCATATATTAAAGCTTTTAAAGAGGTCTTAGTTTACTTGCTCCGTTATTTTCTTTATTATTAAATATTGCTTTAAATAATATGGGGGGGTAGGTTGTCAGCAATTGCCATTATTGATTTTGGTTCACAATTTACGCAGCTTATCGCGAGACAAGTCAGAGAAATGGACGTTTATTGTGAGATATTTCCGAGCAACATCAGTTTTGAAACAATATCGAAATTCAATGGATTTATTTTCTCTGGAGGACCACAATCTGTGCATGATGGTTGTCCTGAGGCAAGTGGAGTAGCACATGAGATTATAAAACTTAATGAGGCAACAAATGTTCCTATACTTGGGATATGCTATGGGCAGCAACTTATTTGTCATTATTTTGGAGCAAAAGTAAAAAAAGAGTTCAAACAGGAGTTTTGCAAAACTAAGATCAAGATACTAAAGGAATCCTCCATTATAAAGGATGTGTGGGATGTTAATTCTGAAGTGGATGTATTAATGAATCATGCGGACAGTGTTGAAACTGCACCACAAGGGTTTACTGTTATTGCATCAGGTGTAATAAATCAAACAATTGCGATAGTTGCCAATGAACAGCGTAGGATATATTGTACTCAGTTCCATCCTGAGGTTAAGCCTACAGCGAATGGTAGTAAATTGCTTTCTAACTTCTTGGACATTGCAAATTGTAAAAGAGACTGGACAATGAAGTCAATCATTGAAAAGCAAAAGGAGAAAATTAAAAGTGTGGTAGGAGAGAAAAAAGTAATTGCTGCGGTAAGTGGAGGGGTTGATTCAAGTGTTGCAGTGGCTCTTACATATAAAGCCGTAGGAAAACAATTAAACTGTATTTTTATTGATACTGGGTTGTTGCACAAGAACCAGACCATTGCTCTGTTGGAAGAGATTCCGGTAAATTATGTTGATAAATCGAATTTGTTTTTGAGTAAATTAAAAGGTATAACTGATCCAGAAGAAAAGCGAAAAATTATTGGTAACACTTTCATTGAAGTGTTTGAAGAGGAGGCAAAAAAAATAGGTAATGCAGATTTTTTAATGCAGGGTACTATTTACTCTGATGTGGTTGAATCAGGGCATGCTTCGGGGAATGCTAGTACAATCAAATCTCATCATAATGTTGGTGGATTGCCAGAGAGGATGAATCTCAAGCTAGTGGAGCCTTTGCGCTACCTCTTTAAAGATGAGGTAAGGCTGCTTGGGAAAGAAATTGGGCTTTCAAACGAGATAATATTTCAACACCCGTTTCCTGGACCTGGACTTGCGGTAAGGGTCATAGGTGAAGTTAATGAGGAAAGGGTGCGAATATTGCAAGAAATAGATGAAATATATATCAATACAATGAAAAATTACGATCTATATGATAAAATATGGCAAGCTTTTGCTGTACTATTGCCGATAAGAACTGTAGGTGTCATGGGAGATGGTCGTACATACGGGTATGTTTGCGCTTTGAGGGCTGTGACATCGTTTGATGGTATGACTGCTGATGCATTTCCATTTGAGAATAAAAGTCAGCATTCATTAATATTTTGGGATTTTTTACAGAATGTCAGCAGTATAATCGTTAATAACGTTTCCGGAGTAAATAGAGTTGTGTATGACTTAACTTCAAAACCACCGGCAACTATTGAGTGGGAATAATTTAGAACTGTTTTTTCTTCTTTATGCACTGCACTTTTTTCTTTATACTACTCGTGACTTCTACAAATAATGCAAACGTCAATGAAGAATACAAGTATTCTTTTGGTAATTCTACATGAAGTCCATCTAGCATCAGGTGCGCACCAACAAGTACAATAAATAGGATGGCGATTATTTTTAAACTCGGGCTAGATTTAATTAACTGGGCAGTATAACTTGATAGAAATATCATTGCTAGTATGGAAAATGTGCATACTATAGCAATTATTACCATGCTATAAGTTAATGCTATAGCAGTTAGTAAAGAATCAACTGAAAAAACTAAATCTATTAATATAATTTGTAGTACAGCTAAAAGCAGTTGTGATTTGATGTCTGTTTTTTTTTCGATTTGCTTGCGTGAGAAAATGTCGTTCCATAATTCTATGAAGCTTTTAATGATTAGGAATAATCCTCCTGCTATCATGAGTAGATCTTTTACTGAAATGTTGAACGATGCAGCATAAAATATAGGTTTTTGCATTGATAATATATATGATGTAAAAAATAGTGTTACAAAGCGCATCTGTAGTGCTAGTGCAAGGCCTATAATGCGTACTCTCTCCCTTAACGCGTTTGGTACTCTATCTATTGCTAGAGAAATAAAGATTAAGTTATCTATACTAAGTATTATTTCAAGTAGTGTAAGTATTAGTAAAGTCCAAGCTTCGACTAGCATTTTTGTTCCAAATTCAGCTTCTTTACTCTACAATAGATATGTAAAATTTAAGTAACTTCACTCAGGCAAAATATAGAGGAGTTTTGCTTCAGAATGCCCATGCTTGTATCCATTCAGCCAATTGCATCAGCTTAAAAGACTTCCTTAGTGAACTTCCCTAAAGACATAATGGAGGAGAAATTTTATATACAATCACTGACATTTTTTCTTAAGTTGACGCCATTGTCCATTCAGCCCAGCGGTTTGAGAGACAGTATCAGCTAGTGACTTCTTCTTTGAGTTGTGTAATTTCGGCTTAAGGAAAACAAGTAAGTTCAGCTATTAAGTTGACAGATACACCAGCTTTGAGTAAGTTTCTTACCACTTTGATTTTTCTTTTCCCTGTACCGGCTTTGCATACCCTCATCAAATTTTTGGTTAAGGGAGGATAAATTATTATCCTCAAGTTTCTTATCTTGATTATAAGTAAAACGCCCTTCTTCATCCCAATTATATTGGTTCAAACTCATTATAAGCCCTGCCCAATAATCACATCACTCCCTACTACTTTTTTTACATCCTCTTTGCTAGTCTTATTTGCATACTTAAAAAAATCATACCACTTTTCGACCATATTTTCTAATTGATCCTCTTGCGTTTTTGGCAATTTCGGTGGTTCTATGAAAGTAAAACTAAAGTTCTACAGGTCACGTTCGAAGGTTTTCATATCAAGAGTAACGTGATCGAATTTGTGCTCTGGTTTATCAGGAAACAGAACAAAATCAATTATAGTAATGAAGATAACCTCTTTAGGGTCTGATAACCTGGCACCTACGTCAACTTGGCTTAAGTAAGCTTTGGCAGCGTAGTATTATGCGCGTTTTTTAAAGCCAGTGGTTCTAGCGGCCTGTGCGTCCTGCAAATGAATTGCACACCTGTAGAATCTCTAATGATACGTCAACAATACTCTCCTTTTTAGTGGTAATATCAGGGTTTTGAATGGAACTTAGAAGACTCACATACTCTATTTTAGCTTTACCAGTTCAACCTAAAATATCATGGGGAAGATAAATGAGAATATCCTTATTTTTCTCAGTGCCAAAGATGCGCCGAGACGCTAAATTGTTTTTTGAGTCTAGAAATTTAGAAAAAGCCATAAGAAATCCACTTAAAAGTTATTGATAATTATACATTATTTTTCACAAATATTCAACTTCCTTACGTTTGAAATCGTTACTCCATCTATAGAATAAGATATACCAATGGTAAAAAGTAGGTTTTTTACCTTTCATAGTGTTTCTTTCTGCTACGTTACTGAATAGGATACTTGCTTTCTGCGAAATATTAGAAAGGGAAGGTGAAAACATAAGATCAGCCACTTTCTGTGCACATCAGCTCAGTATGTAAATCCCTAACTAGAGCTTCGGCACATTCTCTTTGAACGATAATACTAATTTTGGTTTCAGATGCTGTAATCGCAAGTATTTCTATCTTTTTTTCACTGAAGACCTCGAGTATATGGTACATCACGGACATAACGCCAATACCAATGATTGAAATTTTAGCTGCATTATTGTTTATAACATAATTTTCATTCTTGTTCAGTAGCTCTTTCATTAAGTCGATATCGAACTCGGAAATTACAATACTTGATCCATGTATCATATCAATTTTAATGTTTGCCCCTGCCATATCTTTTAGAGTGCGCAAGGTATTTGCAAAATTGGTAAAAGTTATAAGAGCTTCATTAGTGCTATAAGCTATTCCAGTAATTGTGTGTCTCTCTAGTACATCATTTTCGTGTAATACTGCAGTGCCTTCTACCTCTTTAAAAGTGGATAGCACTTGTACTTTAATGTTATGTTTCATTGCGAGCTGTACTGAACGGTTATGCAATATTTTAGCACCTGATGATGACATCTCCAACATTTCATCGTAAGAGATGGATTTTAGTTTGCGTGCTTTTGGGACAATTTTCGGATCAGCCGTATATATTCCATCGATATCAGTGAAAATCTCACAAACTCTGACACCAAAAGCTACTGCAAGGGCAACTGCTGATATATCAGAACCTCCTCTTCCAAAAGTAGTGATTCTATCATCATCTATGCCCTGAAAACCGGCAATGATCGCCACAGTGTAACCTTCAGCAAAAGATCTTTTCAAATGATCAATCTTTATTGTTTTTATTTTAGACTCGGAATAAGAATTATCAGTTATAATTGGTAACTGCCAAGCAAGCCACGATTTAGCATTTACTCCGATAGATAGGAGGGTAATTGCTAATAGGCCACAAGAAATTTGCTCTCCTGCTGAAAGCATAACATCATATTCTGATAGTTCTTGTTTGTGGCTTAAGTTTGAGATTTGTCTAGCCTGAAAAACCATTTGGTCAGTCAGCCCTGCAACGGCGGAAACAACAACAATTATTCTATAACCTTTATCAACATCTTTTTTTATTAAATTTGCAACTCTGGTTAAATCAGTTAATGAAGTTCCACCGAATTTTTTTACGATTATATTGTTCATAGTTACAATATAGCTTCCTTCAGAGAAAAATATAGCGCTAGTTGACATAAATTTTAAAAAACTTAATCATTCTCTATGGCAAAATCTCAAGTCAGAAATAACGAACCACAAATCAGTATAGTTTTAACGTTTTGGATAGGAGCTTTCAGCATGTGGTTTATATAGTATCGCCGATTGATTTACATTCAATAACATTTATTCCTATATTGTTGGCTTCTTCCCTGATTAAATTTGTATTTGTTGCTTTTGGCTCAGATTTAACACAAACCGCACATAGTAGCTTGATATACAATTTTAAGTATCTAAAAATTTTTCCACATTTCTATTACAAGTGATATCAAAAATTATATAAATGCCTTCTGCAAAATTATCTTTTACCCACTTAGCTAACACTTTGGCACTGTCATTATTGTGTGCACCATCTAAAAATAATCACCAATCTTTCGGTAATGAAGAAATTAAATTACCCTCTTGTATGAGCTCTAGTCGTGCAGGCCAATAGGTATGCTGTAAACCTGAGGTGATATACTCTTCTCCAATATCAAACCCATACTTTCTACTCAAAATGCTGCATGCCGTAATGGCATTTCCTGAGTTAATTATTTGATGATTGCCCTTTAAAAAGGGTAGGAAAAATTCTATTGATTGAATAGCTGATTGAGAAACCATTTTTTGTTCTTTTTTTTGCAACTCCACTCAATGCCTTCTCTGTATAGAGGAGATTTATTACTTATTGCATAGTGTTCTAGTGTATTTATTATAGAGTTTTCTTGTGGTGCTATTACGTAAGGAACATTATGTTTCATTATTTCAGTCTTTTCACCGCTATAGTTTCTACAGTGGGGCCAAAGTGTTCTGTATGATCAAGTGCAATGGAAGTAATAGTTGTTAAAACCGGGTTATCTGTAACATTTATTGTGTCAAGCCTTCCGTCCATGCCTACTTCAATTAAGGTGATATCAGCTTTGTGAAGGGAAAAGGCTAAAAAAGCTACA
>NZ_NJBR02000089.1:0-1150 GCF_002204235.2 Wolbachia endosymbiont of Wuchereria bancrofti | reverse complement strand
CTAACACCCTCTTTCCCCAATATCTCCTTCTCTTATTATCCCAGTGCCTTGACACTGGGATCCAGTTTTTCATAATCATTAAAAACGTTATATTCTATCAAAAAACAGTTACTTTCATGACACTATTATAAAGTAACCCAGCGTCAATGCCGGAATAAAAGGGAAGAGAGGACTATTACTTTTTTTTGAAACAATCCATTCTCTTCTCCGATAGCATGAGGCAATTGAGGAGCTTCTAAAAGACCTGGCTTCTTATCACGAAGCTTGCTTAAACTCATTTGAAGATTCTAAGTTCACTGTCTATTTTGCTTGTATTTTGCCCTATATTATCTATAGCTGATGACAGTGTTTTATTATTCTATTTATAGTTTCAGCGCTTGCATCTTCGTTATACTTATGAATACTTCCCATCAAGCCATCTTAAAACTTTTTGAGGTATTTTGCATTTACACTTGCATTCGCAGTATATCATCCATATCTTTTTGCTTCATTTCCTGAGTTATATCAAATATCTTGCTGGTCTTTGCATCAATTGTTTTCCCTATTTCTGATTTTACGAAATTTGGTTTGTCAAACTTAGGTTTCTGAAGTTGTTGTAATTTATTTTCCTATGAAACTTCTTCACTAGAATATGATTTTGCATTATTTTTACTCATAATAAGTTACTCCTATAAAAAATTAATTCTCATAAATTGCTACTATGGAAGTAGCATTGGATCGTTATTGTCTTCCGCTATTGTAAAATCTTGAGCTTCTAAGAGACCTGATATATCCTCCTTGATTTGCTTGAGTATCTCAATAACTTTTTTGTTTTTTTTGTTCTGCTCCTCAAACTTTTCCATCAACATCTCAGCAACAGCATCAAGTTGACTTTTATCGCCTGATTGAATAACCACAGATATGACTTTCTCATAAGGTAGCTTATGAAGACATCTTTCAGATCTTCTGCATTTAGATTGTTTAAAAGTTCTGCAAATTGTTGATCAGATATGCTGTTAGCAAAAGTCTGAAGTTTTTCTGGTTAGTGGTTAGGTAATCGATTATAACTCCGATTCTGACATGATTGGTTAAATCCTGAGCTATTGCTGCGAGTTCTCATGATCCAGTTGTTAACTAAATTCTTTAATTTATCTTCTTCTAAAGTATGACT
>NZ_NJBR02000088.1:0-6719 GCF_002204235.2 Wolbachia endosymbiont of Wuchereria bancrofti | reverse complement strand
TGTTGTCTTCCCATGGTCCACATGTCCTATCGTTCCTACATTGACATGCGGCTTCCCAAATGCTTCCACTACTTGTGTCATAATTTAAACTTTTCTACCTAAAATACAAATACATCAATAAATAATATATTGATTTTATAAAAATACAAAAAAAAAAAAGAGCGGATAGTGGGATTTGAACCCACTCCACTAGCTTGGAAGGCTAGAGCTCTACCAATTAAGCTATACCCGCGCAATGGAGGAGGTAGGATTCGAACCTACGTACGCAACGCGGACAGATTTACAGTCTGTTACCTTTAACCACTCGGTCACTCCTCCAAAAAACTTATTAAGAGAGCACTATTCCAGTATTCTAACTTAAGCTTTTATTGCACTTAATATTAAATACTTAAAACCAAAAAATCAAGCAATAAAACCTCGCCTGATTACAATCACACAGATTTCATTTTATATAACACAATATTGTCAATAAAACGCTTAAATAAGTAATGTGAATCGTGCGTACCTGGCGCTTCCTCTGGATGGTACTGTACAGAAAAAACTGGGTAATCCCTTGCCATTATTCCCTCTATACTATTATCAAACATAGAAATATGAGTAACCTCAACGTTATTTGGTAGAGAGGATGGATCAAAAACAAAGCCATGATTTTGGCTAGTGATCTCAACTCTATCGCTACTTACGTTATAAACCGGATGATTACTTCCTCGGTGACCAACGTTCATCTTGATAGTTTTTGCCCCCAAAGTAATCGCTAGTAATTGATGACCCATGCATATGCCAAGAATTGGTATTTTAGATTTTACAATAACATCTATCTCTGTAATCACACTCTTTCCTATTTCTTGCGGATCGCCTGGACCATTTGAGAGCACTATACCATCCGGACACATACCTAATATTTTTTGAGCAAAACCTCTATCTGGCTTAATTAACTCAATTGCACAACCAAGTTCTATTAAGCGTGAAACTATACTAGCCTTTATACCAAAATCAACCACCGCAACTTTATATTTTGCATCAAGGTCACTTTTAAAATTGTTATTTAAACTGACCTTATCGGTTATTTCTATTCCATTTACAGGTTTATGTTTCTTTAATTCATCTAATAGACCTTTTATCACCAAAATAGCTTGATCATTATAGGTACAAGTGTTACAAACCTGGGTGACATTAGAGTAGATTAATGGGCATATTATTCCGTTTTGAGGTCCATATTTTCTCAAATGCCTAGTCAAGGCTCTAGTGTCAACTCCTGATATTCCAACCAAGTTACTTTTTTCTAACCAATCGCTTAAACTCACATATGAAGAAGGATGAGACGCAGGAGAAAGTTCGCGCATAATTACACCACTTGCAAAAATTTTCTTTCCTTCATTATCTTTATTGTTTATTCCAACATTGCCAACATGAGGAAAAGTAAACATTATGATTTGATCAGCAAAAGAAGGATCAGTTATAGTATGCTGATAACCAGTAATACCAGTAGTAAAACAGATCTCACCTATGCATTTGCCTTTTTTACCTATCGACTTTCCCAAAAAGCACTTGCCATCTTGTAAAACTAGAACTGTGTCTTGCACTCAATTCTCTCTAACTGATTTAAAACAGTATATAAGAATTTCAAATAATATATAACTCTTTCTAAAATTTTAAACTTAGCCATAAATTAATAGAGAATAACATAAAAAAAAATTTTACACATCCTTTTAAATATATCGTTGACTGCTTTCGCATTTCGTATTAAACATAAATAAATTATCAAGTAAAGTGGAAGGTTACAATGTTTGTTAACGGAGGACAACTTAAAAAAATAAATCAGAAGTGGCTAGTTATAGGAACTGGCTTGCTATTGTTTATGATGATGTTACCCTCAATTATTCTTCTAGCAAAGATGACTATAGGGCTAGCCATGGTCTTAGTTGTAGCAATAGCGATAAAGATTGCCTCAAAAACAATATCGAATGTTTTAGAGGATAAACAGGCAGACCCAAACCAACTAACATCACAAACAACACAAAGCAGGATTATAAACCTAGCCGTTGGATTAATATCCATATTTACAGGTGGGCTATCACTGCTTGTCATAGCAAAAACTGGTATAGCTATAATATGTGCAGCTGTAGCTACTTTAGCCATATATGAGTATGCTAAGGATTATAAATATGCTGAAGATAAAGAAATAGGTAAAAGCATAAACGACAAATTCGATGAAATAGCTAAAAATACAACTAATTTTATTGTTAGTGGCATCGAAAAACTTGTTTCACCACAAGAACACCAGGTATAGCTTATTTTTATGTTTATTTTGTGTACGTTAATTAAGTAGGCTGCATTGTCTGCTTGTGTTTTTTTTACCATAGCTATGTAGGGCTCTATTCTATAAACTTTTTTACCATACTGAATTTTAAGCCACGAACGAAATCCTTAATATCGCAAGAATTTCTTCCCTCCATTTGCACAATTTTAGGAATTAAAGTGCCACTTTTCAAACTTATGTGCATATTATCATTAATAATTTCACCTTGTCCTGAAGTTAAAGAAGCATTTACTTCAAAGTCAGCATCGAGTATCTTCACACGCTTATACTCTATCTTGACAAATGCCTTGGGATAAAACGCTTTAACTTTTCTATAAGCAACTTCACAAATGTCACTTGCATAAATTTTATAGTCTTCGATCTTATCAGCGTAGCATGCGCCATCATCACTTTGTTCTAGAGGAGGGTGTTTTTCAATTTCATCTATCACTTCCATCAGTAAGTTACTACCTAGCTTAGACAATTTGTCATGTAACGTTTTATAATTGTCATTTTTTTCAACTAAAAATTTTTTCTGTTTTAAAATGGGACCAGAATCCAGTCCCCCATCCAATTGCATAATGCTAACTCCAGTTTCTCGGTCTCCCGCTAAAATCGTATGCTGTATGGGAGCTGCTCCACGCCATCTAGGCAGCAGTGAAGGGTGAATATTAATACAACTATACTTTAGAATATTCAGAATTTCTTTTGGAAGAATCAGTCCATAAGCAGCAACGACTGCAACGTTTGGTTTAAATTTTTTAAATCTTTCTTGCTCTATCAAAGGTTTTAGAGAAGTAGGAGTGCATACCTCTATACCACTTTCTTCAGCAATGACATGCACCGGAGATTTTGTTAGCTTTTGTCCACGTCCTGAAGGCTTTGGAGCCTTGGTATATACTGCTACTACCTCATTTTTTGACTTTAATAGCGAATTTAGCGCATTGATAGCAAATTCTGGTGATCCCATAAAAATGACTCTCATGCTGCTAAATGCTTTTGCTTAAGGAAATCAAGAATTCTCTGCTAATTTACCACTTACAGTTTCTGCTAATTTTGTGAAATCATCTTTATAGTTAACGGCCATTTCAGCAAGAATCTTTCTATTCAAATCAACTCCAGCAAGTGCAAGACCGTGCATAAATCTACCATAAGTAAGCCCGTGTTCCCTTGCTGCTGCATTAATACGTATTATCCATAAACTGCGAAAATCGCGCTTGCGATTTCTTCTGTCCCTATAAGCATATTGCAATGCTTTTTCAACCCTTTGTAATGCAATTCTATAGCAACTCTTTGCACGCCCTTTATAACCTTTTGCTAAATTCAATATTTTTTTATGACGAGCGTGAGTAGTGACTCCACGTTTTACCCGGGCCATTTTATCTTACCTCCATTTTGTTAAATACCATAAGGTATATAAAGCTTAACTATGCGCGAGTCAGATTTACCAAGAATCGTAGTACCACGCTGATTACGAATATTAGACTTGCTCCTCTTTACCATACCATGCCTTTTGCCTGATTGAGTAGAAATAACTTTGCCTTTAGCTGTAAGATTAAAACGTTTTTTAACAGAGGATTTGGTTTTCAATTTCATTTTCTTCATATCTTAAATAAGTTTACAAACATTACTGTCGAATTCTTTAGTAGAAAAAATAATTCTATCAAAGAATCAAATAGCACGCAACTTAAAGTTGTAATACAACCACAACTTGTATATTAAAGGAGCTTAAATGTAATTACACCCAATATATGGGTTATACTTTCTTTATTTCCGAGTGGCAACAATACTTGTCTTATTTTAACACTTTCACTTTCTTCCTCTTCATTGATTAGATACTTACTATCTACTATAGTATCAAATTTATCAATAACCGCATCTATTTTATATAATCGCAAAAATGGTGCATCAATTACATATTTGCTATCAATGCATATGTTTTTCTCAAAACCATAGAACTCAACAGCCTTTTCTCCTGCATTCTCACAGATATAACCTTGATCATTAACCTCAACAATATAACAATATTGCCATGAATCCATTATTTCAGCAGTATCTATCTCATGTCTTTCTGGCCAGTCTCTATCTGGTCCTTTTATCTCATTCCAGTACTGAGTCACTATATTTGCTATTCTTCTTTCTCTACCTGCATAAATTCTCATTCTAATATCCACATATAAAACACAGATATAAGCTTAATCTACTGTGAATGTATTGATTTTTTCTTAACCGCAAGGGTATGTATTACTTAGATTTCCATACTACCTATGTAACTGATACTGGTACTCTTTTTAACCATCCCTTAACGTGAGCTCACACTTTTTTAGTTAACTTTCTAGCTACATATGTTAAATATATTTATGTCACACTTATAATTGTTCATTACTTTTCTCACTATTTATTTTGTTGATTAGATAATCTCTTAAGTCGATAAGTTGTTGCAACAGATTACCAAAATCACAACTGCTTTTTATATTATTATCAAATTCTTTTTGCACTCCTTTTATTGTATATCCTTTATCATATAGCATGTATTTTATCTTCTTTATGACCTCTATACACTTATGATCATATAGCCTTCTTCCCTTACGTTTTATGGGTTTAATTTGACGAAATTGACTCTCCCAGAATCTCAAAACGTGCTGCTCTAAATGTAGCTCTTCAGCTACTTCCCCAATTGCATAAAATAATTTTTCCTTGTTCATTGATTGTTTATTAACTTTTTTATAACTTTTGAGGGTCTAAAAGAAACTGAATTTCTTGCCTGAATTACTACTTTTTTTGATGTATTTGGTACATTCCCTGGCCTTTCTTTCTTTTTTTTAATCAAGAATGTTCCAAATGACGATATTTTTACTATGCCATCCTTTACTAAGCTTGCTTTTATCTCATCCAATATATCGTCTATTATTGCAGCAGAGTCTTCTTTTGACAATCCAATTTCTTGGTTTATATCTTCAGCTATTGTTGCCTTAGTTACTGTTATATCCTTTGTTGTAACGTAATCCATAATTCAGTAAGTATTACAATATGTGAATATAATATAACAATCGATTCAAGATTCAGCTATCTTATTTTTTAGAATATATTTCTTCTATAATATAATTTAAAATGCTAACGGCTGCTAACATTGCAAATACTGCGAAAAGTGCCATTTTATGATCTGTAAAAAGTGCTAACGTTGATGCTATAATTCCGCTCATGATAAATATAAATCCATTGATAATGGATGATGATGTACTGATGTATTTTCGTTTCACAATTTCACTACCAACAGTAAAATTAAGCATATGCTCTCCTGTAGCTAAATCGAATATTAACATGCGAAAATATACAACATGAACAGTTAAGTAGCTGCATAGTAGACAATAACTGAAGCATCTTGGAAAAGAGCAAAAGCAGAGATTACATGTTTCCTGTTTTTGAGTAGATTTGAGATTTTATCCGCAATTGGAGTACCAACTGCAAGACCAAACCATAATATTGCAGTGGCTGCACCTGATTACGTTACATCAAGCTCTAAGTTGCTAAGTAACCTTAGAGCTCCAAGGTATTAAGCGCTAAAAATATTCCAAAAGTAATAGCACCCACTATTGAGGTTATCAGACATCTCTTGATTTTAGCACCGTTAATACAGAACATATTATTGTCTTTATAGAACTTTTTATTATGTGTTTTTTTTGAACTACTTTCCAAAAACGTGCCTGGATGAAAAAACACAAGTGCAAATATTAACATACTAAATAGTATTATGCTTACAATCAGGTTCTTCCAATATGCACCTTCGGCAGGCGGGCTAGAGGACACCACTTGAATTACCAAGTACAGAAAGGCTCGAAATTGTTTGTACTAATGAGAACATCAGTCCAAACTGGGCAATGGGAGAATATATGCTACTTATGTGAACAGCCCCAATAAAACCAAACGAAGCTCCGATTGCAATCAACACTTGAGAGAATTAAATGGGCAAGATTGTTACTATTAATAAGAATAAAAAAACCCAAGGAACATGGTTAATAATGAGAAAGAGTAAATTTTTTACTGGAAAAAACATTAAACATTGCCCCACTAAAAGATTTTAAGATAGCAAAAGTCCAATTACATGCTGAGTTAACTAATGCAACTTATATAATTGTAAGTTCAAGTTCTTTTTCAAGATCTACTCTTATAAAGGTGTAGATTATCTGCATATTGCTGAATATAACAACCAAGTTACTGATCAGCCAAATGAACCAAGCTTTAGCTCTGCTTTCCATAAGATTTACTTTTATAAGTAATTTATTAATAATTTTATACTAAGTCTTCTTTGAGGCTATTGTTTCATGAGTAAGCATTGTAGGCACAACCCCTGATTTTGAAGGTATTGGTGTTAATTTTTCTTATCCACTGCAGGTATTGTATGGTGCTGTCCACTTGGTCG
>NZ_NJBR02000087.1:0-9896 GCF_002204235.2 Wolbachia endosymbiont of Wuchereria bancrofti | reverse complement strand
AACTGGTGATCCTTATAAAGTGGATGTAAATTACATTGACGACGCAGTATTGCTACCAACTTTATTTTCTGACCCTAGAGTAATTAGTGCCCAGCGTGTTGATTGTTTTAAAAATTTTTTGACTAAGCACACCCAATTGCAGGAATCGATTAACGCACTATGAACATTGATGCAATAAAGCCGTTGATACAGGTTTGTATACCTTTAAAATTGAAGAATGGAGAGGAGCTAAGTGCACGCTACATATTTACTTACAGGTGGCGCGACAATAAATGGCTAATATCGTCACATCATTCTTTATTACCACCTATGGATTAGAGGCAGGAAAAATAAATATTCATAGAAGAGGGAACACAAGCTATATTTTTTTATTGACTTATCTATATTCTATAACTTGCATTAATAAGCAAGTAAATGAGTGTTGTTAATATATGACTAATGAAGCGATATTTTATACAGAAAAGCCAGTAGTTTGTTATTGGAAAAATAAAAAAGAAGAGCATAGTTCACATGAAGATAAAGAACTTATGATGAAATGAAAAAAAGAGTCTGCGTAATTCAAGTACCGATTATGTAGAAGACTACTTTAGAAGGTATTAAACGAATGATAGATAAACACCTAAACAAGGACTGAGGCTAAATTTACGTTACAGAGATAAGAACAATAATTAGGATGAAACCTTCACAAATTTTATATTTGGAAAAGTATTAAATACTCTTTCTAAAATATCCTGTTGCCCTGTAGATAGTAGAAGATGTGAATTTTCTTTCATTTCAAATGAACAAGACTACGATAACAAATATGGCGATGATGAGGATGAATTATCTGAAGAAGTTCAGACATCATGAAATATATCATTAGCAAGTTAGTACTATAAGATGGAAAAATAAGATACGGTTTTTACCATGATAATGGTATGATAGAACAAGAAATTAGTAAGTTTGTGGACGATCTTAATGCGCAATGTAAGAAGATTAAAAGCGATCTAGAAAAAACAGCATATTAAAGTATTGTAAACAGAAGCAAGCAAATTCAAAACAGATTGGAGGTAGAAAGAGATAATAAATATCTTTATGTAAAATATATGTAAAAGATAGTGTTGTTAAACCTGCAAAAATCATAAACAATCAGGAAGTAGAAAAGCTAGGATTAAGAGTTTACATATTATAGATCGGAGAAAGTACAGCAAAAATTGAAAAAGATAAAGACGAAAAAAGAAATTATACTGATATCTTAGGCAGCATTGAAATGTCTTTTACTGCTAAAAAAGGGGGAGATTAATATTCATCTACATCCTAGTGAATAAGATAGTAATAAAATAAAAGTAGTGTTTACTAACGAGGAGAGCAAAGCAAGGTTTAATAACTTAGAAGACAAACAAGTTTAGAACTAAGCTGTCTTTAGAGGGGAAAAGTGTTGCAAAAGCCATAGGTAAGAGTTTTGAAAGAAATGGTAGTGTACCTACAGAATTAACTGAGGCTATTAAGCAACAGAATGTTTCATCTACTTTCACCACATGTTTATTTGTTACTACAACAGGAAGTAAGAATAGCTCCAGGAGGGTAAAAATTGATTTTATTTTAGAATAAAACTTAAAAAGTTAATTACAGATGTTCATATATGCTAAGTCAAGGAGGCAGCAGGTAGTGTAAATGCTCATTGAAAATTCTAATAATTTAGAAGCTTTTCTAATGCTAAGTATACTAACTAAATTTAATAAAGCCAAGAGTCTTGGATTAGTTTTGACTATGTCAATTCTTCTGTCAGTTACTCTTATCTTTATAGCAAAGTTGCGCGGATTACCTACTTATTTCATCTGTATTTCTACTTTGTATTACTCTTTCCTTATGATTCTTAGGCGGCAAAAGCGGTGCCTATTTCTTGGCTAGCTTTCTGCTTACAGAGTTTGAGTTTCCTATTCTCCTTTTGCAAATCAGTGTTCAATAACTTTGATATCTCTCGCTCAGCTGTTCACCTTTATAATGCTTCTCAAGATCTTCAAATTGCTCTTTACTTTCTATTGTTATTTTAGTCAGAGAATCAGCAATATCTTTGTGTATTTTTTGATTATCTATTGGCTTATCATCGTTAATAGTAACTTTATCCTTTGCTTGTCCACTACTTACTTATAGCCCTGTCCTTCGATTCTTGTTGCTGCTTTTCTTTTAAATAAGCTGTAAATAGCATCTATTATTTTTTGACCGTACTCCTTAAAAAGAAGTTTGATTGTCCTCAGTTCCTATGCTAGGGAGATGGTTTTAGAGTGTGTTTGTTTTTTACTCTCACCACCAACAATCATATCATCGCTTGATCTTCTCTTTTTAGAAGGCAACAGTGGCGATTCTTGAGTACTCCTATGTGCAGATTTTTCTTGTGTTTTCAATAATGTATTTCGAATATCTTCAAGAATTTTGGTGTGTATGTTCCTCTATAGTGCTATTTCTGATACTTTAAACCCTTGTATTACCCTATCAGGAGCATCCTATACTACCTTCTTAACCCCCTGAAATATCTATTGATTTACTCCTTTTGACAATAATTTCTTTTCCTTACCCACGGCTCACACCGTAACCCTGCTCTTTAATTGCCTTTATTGCCTCTTCTTTAAACAAGTCTTGAACATTATATACTTCCTTTTTGAATCTATGACTGTTTTCAATAAAAACAAATTTAATTATTTTCATTTTTTTCTCTAAAAAAATGGTGCGTTTATTAACTGTAGAATATACGGGTTTTTTTACTCAAGTTTCCATAAATTGGCCCTTATACTAAACTGGTATCTATAAATTTTTGTACTTTTTCTAGATAATCAACACTTTTGTTCTCTTTGAGCACTTGAACACCCTCAAATTTGATATTTTTACATCTTCAATACTTAGTCCATTTCCTTCAAGCCACTCCTTTCTCTTGCTTATTGATTCAACAAATCTATTAACCCTTTTAACATTGTCTGCACTATAATCAATCAGCGTATTACGATTTTGGTAGCTAACTATTGTGGTTGTTTTATACTCTACAATTGCCTTATAAATGTGCAAATTCTTCCTAACTTGATTTTATCGTCCCTTGACAGTTAACCTTTGCAACTGAGTATTGTAGCTTTCTAGAAATCCACCAAATACAGAAATACGTTCTCCAAATAAATTCAAACGATCTTACACAACTTTTCTTACAGCATTTGAATATCCTGTATACGATACAATATTAACTTCCACTCCGTTTAAAAGTGCAGACTGCAATACTGATTTTAATGTCTACTCGTTTTTTACTCTGCCTGCATTCTCTAAAAAATTTCTTATATCGGTATTAGCAACTGAATACCCCACCTTAGAATTAAAATCACTTCTTTTGGTTCCAGAATATTTACCACAAAAACATTATACGTGTACCCATTAGTAATAGCGGTATCGAAGTCAGATATTAATAGAGCATATTTCCTGTAGTCATACCTTTACCTCTCAACTCTCACAAATCAATAGATAAAGGATAATACTAGCAGACTAATTATTTATTAAAATACTAAAATAGTTAAATATACAAGCAATATGCACAGCTGGTTAAAAATAGGCTATTTTGCGAGTTTTTCGATATGTTAGATAAAATACCCATGGGCAATGACAGACTTGAACTGTCGACCTCCTCGGTGTAAACGAGATGCTCTACCAGCTGAGCTAATTGCCCTTTTGAAATGTAATTCTATAACTCAATAGTATTATTGTAAACAAAAAGTAGAATCAAATGCAGCCTAATTTCTAATTGACCATTTGCTTAACTAAATGTTAATATTAAAATCACTTCGATCAAAGTACAGAAAATGCAAGACAATATAGTACCAATTTCAATAGTGAAAGAACTGGAAGATTCTTATCTCTCCTACGCAATGAGTGTGATTATAAGCCGTGCTATACCTGACGTGCGAGATGGATTTAAACCCGTTCATAGGCGCATATTATATGCAATGTCGAGGGCTGGATACGATGCTGGCAAGCCATATAAAAAGGCAGCTCGTATAGTTGGGGATGTAATGGGGAAATATCATCCACACGGTGATGCAGCTATTTATGATTCCTTAGTCAGAATGGCTCAAGATTTTTCTCTTCTTCTACCACTTATTGATGGGCAAGGCAACTTTGGTTCGGTAGATGGAGATCCACCAGCTTCAATGCGATACACAGAAGCAAGACTTCAAGGAGTGTCACACTTCTTATTGAATGATATTGATGAAAATACAGTTGATTTTAGACCAAACTACGACGGAAACGAATCTGAGCCTGTTGTACTGCCTGCAGAATTTCCGAATCTATTAGTAAACGGTGCAAGTGGTGTTGCGGTTGGTATGGCAACCAATATTCCTTCTCATAATCTTGGAGAAATAATTGATGCCTGCGTGTTATACATAGACAACCATGAAGTAACCTTAGATGAATTGCTTAAAGTAGTACCAGGGCCAGATTTTCCGACCGGCGGAACGATTCTTGGTAAGTCTGGAATAAGATCAGCGTTTGCTACAGGTCGAGGCTCAATTGTTATACAAGGTAAAACTCATATAGAAGACCTGCCACAAGATAGGCAAGCAATAGTTATTGATGAAATACCTTACCAAGTAAATAAAGTGAAATTAATTGAGAAAATCGGTGAGCTTGTAAAAGAAGAGAAAATTGATGGCATAACAGAAATTAGGGATGAGTCTGATAAGTCTGGTATTAGGGTAGTGATTGACCTTAGAAAAAATGCTGCAGCAGATTTTATACTGAATCAAATACTGGGACTTACTCCTCTAAGAAGTAGCTTTAGCGTTAATACTTTAGTTCTCAACAACAATAGACCTGTTTTGATGTCATTAAAAGAAATCATAGTTGCTTTTGTTGATTTTAGAAAAGAAGTATTAATCAGGAGAACAGAATTTCGTTTGAGAAAAACGAGAGAAAAAGCCCACATATATATAGGACTTTATATTGCGGTCTTGAGCATAGATGAAGTGATAAAAATCGTCCGAGGTGCAAAAGACCCTGAGGAAGCAAACAAAAAGCTCTTAAATAAAGAGTGGAAAACCTCAGCTGAAATAAACATAATTATTGGCTTGGTTTCAGATAGCATGAGCTTTTTGAAAGATGGAGTGTATAGATTAACCGAGTTACAGACGAAAGCCATTCTTGACATGAAATTGCAACGTTTAACGGGTCTCGAAAGAGACAAATTAGAAGCTGAGCTAAATTCAATGATTAACCTGGTAAAAGAATATATCGCTTTTCTTGGTTCAGAAGAGAAATTAATGAAAGAAATAAAAAATAATTTACAAGAAGTAAGGAACAGATTTGCCGTACCACGCAAAACTGCAATAGAAGAATCAGATGTAGACATTGAGGCCGAAGATCTAATCCTACAAGAGGATATGGTAGTCACAGTGACTATGAATGGTTACATTAAGCGCGTGAAGCTCTCTCACTATAGAACTCAGCGTCGTGGTGGAAAAGGAAAGTTAGGACAGGGGCTAAAAGAAGAGGATGTAATCACAAAATTGTTTGTTGGGAACACCCACACTAGCCTTTTATTTTTTTCCAATATTGGCAGAGTTTATAGATTAAAAGTTTATAAATTACCTATTGCGGAGCCAACTGCACGTGGAAGAGCACTTGTTAACATATTCCCTCTTGCTGGTGGCGAAACAATTACCAATATAATGCCACTGCCAAGTGAGAGCGATGAAAGTCAAAACATAGTTTTTGCTACTGCTCATGGAAACATAAGGCGTAACTCTTTAGCTGACTTTCACTATATTCCAAGTAACGGGAAAATAGCAATAAAGCTCGATGAAGGGGATAAATTAGTATCGGTCAAGGTATGCAACGAAACTGATCACGTTTTACTTTCAACAATGCTTGGGAAAAGTATTAGATTTATTGTAAGCGACGTGCGTCAATTTAAAAGCCGTAATTCGGACGGCGTAAGAGGTATCAAACTTGCAAAAAACGATAGTGTGATATCTATGACCATACTAAACGGTATAGGCGTTACAACAGAAACAAAAGAGCTTTATCTAAAAGTTCCACTAATAAAAAGACTAGAAACTGCAGTTAATAACTCCATTGATTCTAAATTAGAAAAAGTTTTAAACGATTTAGGAATAGATAACAAATTATTCTTAAAACTTGCAGCGAATGAAGAGTTTATACTAACTATTACTGAAAATGGCTTTGGTAAAAGAACTTCTGCATATGAGTACAGAGTAACCAATAGGGGCGGTGTTGGTATTACCAATATTCTTACTACCAACAGAAACGGCAATGTCGTTGCTAGCTTTCCAGTTGAGCAGGACGACAATATAATGCTTATTACAGATAAAGGAAAGTTAATTCGCATTTCAGTCAACGGAATTAGAATAGCAGGACGTAGTACTCAGGGAGTCACTCTATTTAAAACAGAGAGTAGAGAAAAGGTGGTGTCAGCGGCAAAAATTGAAGATCCTGGTTCTACTGAAGAGAATATGCCTGAGATTGGAGATTCTGCGTCTTCTTAGCTGTAGTATTATAAAAACATACTAAGAGTAAAAAGTACAAGTTTTTGTTGATTAATCTATAGTATTTAAATTAAAATGTATGCTACATAGCTGAGTAGAGGTTGATGAACAAGAAATTAACTGAGAATAAAAAACTACTAGTAGACAAGGAAGGTAAAAAAACACCTCCTGTTAAAGGTCTTACTAAAAAAAATAAGAGCAGGAGAGATTTTATAACATTAACTACATGCGCTATGGCAAGTATAGGAACTGTAAGTGGGCTTTGGCCACTGATTAAGTCTATGAACCCTTCCGCTGAAGTCTTGGCGATGTCTACAGTTGAAGTTAATTTATCTGGAATCCAAGAAGGACACGGAATAAAAGTAAAATGGCAAGGTAAACCAGTATTTATTCGCAGACGTACAAAGCAAGAAATTAAAGCTGCAAGAGTTGTGAATGTAGAGGATTTGAGGGACCCTCAGTCAGATGAGCAAAGAGTACACAAAGGAAAAGATGAATGGCTAATTATGGTTGGAGTATGTACACATCTTGGATGTGTACCAGTTGACCATGCTACAAAAGATGGAAACGGTTGGTTTTGCCCTTGCCACGGTTCATATTATGATACATCTGGTCGGGTAATTGGAGGCCCTGCACCAAAAAATATGGTTGTACCTGACTATTTTTTTCCAAATGAAAATGTTGTGGTAATTGGCAAAAAGGCTTAATTAATAACTGCACTTGAGTTGCTATAGCCTTAGTTCTCATTTAATTAACTAAACTAAACCTTGCTATTTTTAGGAAGACACAAACAAAGGAACTGCTTGACAAGTTTCAACAACCTCGTTGTCATAGAGCTAAGGGTATTTCTGATTCACAACTTATTTTTGACCTGCAGGTTCAATAACAAAATTCAGTAAAGAATTTAGGTATTTATTGGCGGATTGCATCGAGTTATTGCGGTTGTATATCTTTAAAATTTTTCTACATTCAGCTAAGTCATGCTTAAACTAAGCGTAAGCAAATTATTAAAGCGCCAGTTTAAATTATTATAGGGTCAAAACTTACTATCTGGGGTTTTTCGCCTTTTTTTTATATGGTAAATTTCTTAAATATTTATAGCTAAGGATTTATCGACAACCGCTGCCTGTTAGCGAGACCTATGCTAAGAGACCGCATTGGTATAACATAGAACTGTGCTAGCCATAGCAAACCAAAAATACTTTTTTAATATTTTTATCAAAAAATTAGGTAATTTGCATACTATTCGCTAGTAAACAAAATTGTTCAACAGTTAAGTTTTTTGGACGCTCGTTTCCACTTAATTTAGCATGTTCAAGAGCAGTTTCAGTACGATTCGTTACATTTTGCAAGCTATTCCTTAGCATCTTTCTTCTTTGAGCAAAAACAGCACGTGTTAATTTTGTTAAGGCTTCCAAATTTACTGCAAATCTTTGTGTAGGTAAAGGCCTCACTGTAATGACCGAAGAGTATACTTTCGGTCTTGGAAAAAACTCTTTAGGTTCGATATCAAATTCCCTTCTTACATCACATAGTAACTGACTTAGCACTGATAGGGAACCATAGTCTTTAGAATTGGGTCTTGCTATAATACGATTTGCTACCTCTTTCTGAAACATTAATGTCAAAGTTGTAAAAAGTTTTATTTTATTTAACCACTTTAAAAATAACACTAACGAAATATTGTAAGGCAAGTTTGCAATAACTTTTACTGGGCGTTCTATTAGCTCCTCTTCTACAACATAAAGCGCATCTGCTTCTACAATTCTAAATTTTCCCTGGTGTTCATTAAGCAATTGGTCATGACATTTCACTAAATTGCTATCCTTTTCTATAGCCAGAAGAGACTTTGGATTATGTGCTAATATCTCCTTTGTTAGGGCACCATATCCAGGGCCAATTTCAATGACGTTGAAATCTTCCAGATTACCAGCTAAAACAACTATTCTTTTTGTTATCTCACTCGATAAAATAAAATTTTGCCCTAGACTTTTTTTTGGCTTCAATGAAAATTTTTTCATACTACTTCATTATGCAATGCTTTGATAATTATAAAAATAGTTGACTGAAATTCACTAGTAATTATATATTATTAACGTATTTAACGCCGGCTTAGCTCAATTGGTAGAGCAACTGACTTGTAATCAGTAGGTTGTCAGTTCAAGTCCGACAGCCGGCACGTGTAGTAATGCCATACTTGACCTGAAGGACAAGAATTAACTGACAAAAGAATGGCTTTGTTGCATTGCTACTTATGAAAGGCTAACTATAGTTAGGGCTATAAACAACTTATAGAAAATCTTGTTTTTTTGCAATCAAGCTGATCAAATTTAAGAATAGTAATTTATTATTTATATTAATAAATTTAATTCTATTTAAAATAGCTAAAGTGTTGAATTTTTTGAATTTTAGCCAGATTAATGAATGATGGTGAAATTCCTTTTACTCAAATTTAGGTATTTGCTAACCATTCTTACTTATAAATAAGAAAATGATAAGTTACTAATATTCTCCACCTTTCTTGTCTTAATTCACCATAGCTGGTGATTAATAAAGTCATTCCAACATCACGGTTGGCATGACACCATTTTCTTTTGCCCTTAAATGCTTCAGCTACAAATATTCAAGAATTTACTAAGTAAAAAAAGGTAAAAGATATTCCATAGTAAATAGTGTTTATTTTCTAATCCTGCAAATTGGCATTTTATACTGTCTTAAATACTTTGTAAGCGTATTTCAGCTTATATGGGTAAAAACCTCTAGAATGTTGTGAAGACACAAGGTACATAGTGCAAAAAATTAAATATAAGATACTAAATACCCTAAGTTTTTTGTTATTAACCTGCATGATTGTGAAGATAAATAAACAGCTTAAATGTTATAATAAGGAGGCTGGTAAAGCTTGTCAAGTAGTTTTTTGCATTCTTACTGATTGCAAATTTGCGATCATAAATTGTCAATTTAAGCTTCGAAAAAGGTCTATTGACTTACATATGTTATTGAGATACACTTAAACTCTATTAGCTTCTAAAGGTGCACATGAAAGTATGGTATTAAGATACAATAACAAGAGGATAAGCATATCTAAATTCTGCCCTTCATGGTAACATAAGTATAGTAAGCAGCCAAGCGGAATGAGTGGACATTAATAGTTGATAATAGTTTTAAAACATATAAGGTAAAATATAGATTTAGCAGAACAAGTCATTAGGGTAAACAACGGCTATATTGGAGAGTTTTAACGTCAACTTAACGAAAAACTAGGCTCTATATTACCTTATATAGCTTAATTGTTATTTCTCATAGTACAATATAGTCAGAAAAATATAGCTGAACTTTTGTTGAATAGTGATATAACTTTTCCGTCAGAATTGAACC
>NZ_NJBR02000086.1:0-10688 GCF_002204235.2 Wolbachia endosymbiont of Wuchereria bancrofti | reverse complement strand
CCGTTATTTGGCTATTTTGGGTGCTAGTAAAAAAGTTAACAGTACCTGCACTAACTGGGCTTTTAGGCTTTGCATTTAGCATATGGGTTTTTTAACAACGGTATAAAGTCACCTATCAGGCCTGTTATTTCTACTTAAGCTATTACAGTCAATTATATTGACACTAAACACAATCTAGAGTAGTGGTAAATAGCAATGTTTAAAAGTATTTTCACATTTAGTTTTTTTACAGCTGTTTCAAGAATTTCAGGATTAATAAGGGACATATTAATTGCTATGGTTGTCGGCGCAACCTCTCTTGCAGATGTATTTTTTTCTTCGTTTCGCTTCGCCAACCTATTTCGAGCGTTTTTTGCAGAGAGAGCATTCACTACCTCTTTTATACCATTGTATTCGGCAGAATCACGTGATAGTAAAAGAGCATTTAATTTTGCAAGTAGTGTAATATCCATTACGTTTATTATCGTATTAAATTTTTGCCTCATAACGCAAACTTTCTTTTCTTATATGGTTCAAATATTTACTCCTGGATTCGACCAAAGCAAGCTTGCTCTTACTGTAACTTTGTCAAGAATTATGATGCCTTACATAATCTTTGCTTCAATCGCCTCCCTCATTGGAGGGATGTTACAAGTTAAGCAACATTTTGCTTTAACAGCTATTACGCCGATTATTTTAAACCTCTGTTTAATCGCTAGCTTGCTTGTACCTTGCATAAAAACACCGGCTCATAATCTTTCTATAGCTGTTCTGATCGGAGGAATGTTGCAGTTATTATTGATGCTGTTTGGTGCATACAAATTAAAGGCCTTCTTTTTTTTTAGCATGAAATTAAGTAATGAAGTAAAGTTGTTTTTTAAGCGTGTGATACCAGCAATTATCAACAATTGCGTAATTCAGATAAGCCTATGGATTGATACAATTATGGCAAGTTTTATACCAAATGCAGTGTCCTATATATATTATGCTGATAGACTAAATCAATTACCGCAAGGAGTAGTCGGTACTGCGATTGGTACAGTGCTTCTTCCTTTAATCTCAAAACAGGCAAATGATACTGAAGATACAGTCAAAATACAGAACAGGGCTCTTAACATAGGATTAATGTTAATTATGCCAACAACTGCTGCCTTTATTATTATTCCCAACACAATTTTACTGACACTTTTTTCTTACGGTAAGTTTGATCACTATGCAGTGCAACAAACTGCTCCAACGTTGATAGCACTTTCTCTTTCTTTACCTGCATTCATTATAAATAAAGTATTGCTACTCACGTTTTTTGCTAAAAGTAATCTAAAAATACCAACTATATTTTCAATAGCGTGCCTTGGGATTAATGTGGTACTAAACCTCCTGTTAATGAACAAGTATCAGCATACGGGAATTGCTATCGCTACTTCCATTTCCACTTGGATAAATTCTATTCTATTGGTTAATTACTTAACAATAAACAAAATGTACAAAGTTAGCCAAGTATTATTATTGAATATTGCAAAAATTCTTGTAGCAACAGTAGTTATGTCAGTAGCTCTTTATATTTCTAGTTCCTTATCAGCAAGATTATTCTTCGATAGAATATTTGCTCGTGTTATTTATCTGGCAGCTTTAGTAGTCTTAAGTATTGTTGTTTATTTTGGTACTCTTTACTTAATGTTTATGGGTGATTTTAAGTGTACAAAATTATGAAACTCTCTATATATGTCACACTATCAGTTTCTTTGGTACTAATCCTCTTACAAGTTACTGTAGCTTTTAAGGACTGGGATAGTTACAAGGAGTACCTTTTGCAAGGATTGGAAAAGACGTATAACGCTAAAGTACACATTGGAGGAAAAGTTGAAGTTTCGTTAATCACCCCAAAGCTCACTGTCCATAACGTATACATACAATGCAACAACAATGAAGAGCAAAAATTATCAACCTTGATTGGCGTAAATAAAATTGAAGTAAGGCCATCTATTTTATCGTTGTTCTTATTTTCGCTACAACCAAAGTCAATTACATTGCTTGGTATGAAAGGCAACAGAGAAAATTTTATTAACGTTATAAATGCAAAAGCCAGTAGTAACGCAGTTGATATAGTAATAAAAGACGGCCAAGTGAGCTTAAACAATAATTTCACTGACCATGACAATATCGTTAACATAGAGAAAGTTGTTATAAGAAAAAGTAAGCAATTCTCTGGTGAAATAAGGGTAGATGGTAATGATTATGATTTTTCAGGAAAAGTTAATATTACAAAAAAAAATGTACATATCAGTGTAGAATCAAATTTTATAAATCTGCTATTTACAGGTAAAAAGAATCAAGCAGGGCTACAGGGTAAGTTAACGCTAACAATTAATAATAGTTCTGATTTTATAGGCGACTTGGCAAAAATTATTAATCTTAGTTTTCTTGCTTATGTTATCCCTGGTGAAAATATCGAGATATCATCTAATATCGACTTCAATGAAAATGATTTCACAGCAACTGACTTGAAAATAAAATCCAAGAGCATGCAGGCTAGTGGTACAATACAAAACGATAGAAAAAGTAATCACACTAATATCAATATCAGCTTCGGCAAGGTTAATTTAGATTCTATACGGAATAGCTCACGAAGAATAATAGATATAAAGGATCTTCTGGAATGTTTTAGAAAAGTTGTGCCAAAGAACTTGAGCTTAGCTTTTAATATAGAAGCCTCAAATATTCAATACCAAAATAAGATATTGGATAAATCTCACGCTATATTAAAATTTGCTGATGGTGAAATAAAAGTTGATACGTTACTTAAATTTCCTGGAACCAATAATGTATCTCACTTATCAGGAAAAGTTTCAAATAGCGGTACTCTATCTGAATTTAATGGTAATTTACTGGTAAAAGGGGATGATTTTAAGTCGTTCATTTCATGCTTCTTTCCTTCTATAAAAATGAAGGGAAACCAGAAAAATCAATTTACACTAAGTTCTGAATTACATTTTGCACCCAGGATATTATCTATTTCCAATATCAGATTTCTAAATGAAAAAGAGTTTTTACAAGGGTCAATCAAAGTAAGTCACACAAAAAAACACAATGTGGTTGGTGGTAGATTTAGTGTACATAATCTTGATGCAGATAAGTACGATTATTCATTATTTAGTAATTTGTCCAAAATGGGATGGCTAAAAAATCTGAGGTATGATGTAAGTATAAAGATTAATGCTAATGATTTTAAATTGAATGATACGAAAATTAAAGATCTGGATTTCTTACTGAAAATGGAGAAGGGTAAGCTAGTTGTAGATAAAATCAATCTATCTGGAGAAGATTGCGATATTACCGGTAGCATAGAGATATTAGTAGATCAAAGATATACTAAACCTTTGTTAGACGTAAACCTTACAGGAAATAAATTTAATGGAGATATCTTTAAATTACCGAATTTTATAGAGGTGAAAAGGGATTCAAGAAATAAGATAAATCAAATTCAATGGTCAACAAAGCAGTTTGATTTTTTGGACGATAAAGAAAGCTTTGATGCAAATGTGCAAATCAATGCTATAGAATTTAGGGTTGGGCAGAATGTTTTGAAGAACTTTAACTTGGATGCAGTGATGAGAAATAACACTATCACTATGAGACAAGTAAGTTATGCACTAGAACATGGACAAGTGTTTTTTCAGGGTTATCTAAGATCAGGCTCGATGTATACAAAATTTCTTATTACAAATTTGGATGCTAAAGGAATTGGTAAAGCTATAGGAATTGACAATGTAGATGGTCGGATAAGCTTAAACGGTGAAATTAAAGCTCAAGGAAAAAGTTTTCATGGTTGGGCTAATAATTTGTCAGGAGAAGTCAACTTGCAAGCACAAGAAATAGAATTTACTAATGTGGATTTTAATTCATTTATCACTAATTCATTAAACGGTAAGAATAAATCTGAAATTTCCACACTTGCTCATGATGATATATACAATGGCAGTACACTTTTTGAAAATGTTATAGGAAAAGCAAATATTAAAAATGGCGTATGTTCAACCAGTTTACAATTTAGAATTGATCAAGCATCGGGGTCTATCTCTTCTAATTTAACTTTACCCAACTTTGCTTTAATTTCTTTAGTCAGGTTCTTTTTCATTCTACCAGGTCATAGTAGTCCGATCTATATTGACATGCATTTAGATGGCCCTATTTGGCACCCTAAGATGAATTTTGATGTAGATCAAATATTTAGTACTCTGAAAAGGAATTAGAAGTATTAAATTCATTTTTGCTAAGTGAAAAAAGGCAAACATAGTATGGCTAAAGCAGTCGTATGCATATATTCCAGTTATATGATAAAATAAATGAAAAATATTAATTTTTTAGATAGAATTCATCTCTTAAAAGGATCGTATATATCCGTTTCCTTAGAACTGCCCTTTTTCAATTTTTCGTTTAATAATCTTAGAATGGGCTGTAAATCTTCACCAATCGATAAGCACAGCACCTCTTTATTAAGATAATTGGCTAGGTGATTCTTTTTTTCAAGAATTTCTACTTTCTCCAATAAGTCGCATTTGTTTAACACTACAATTTCTTCTTTTTTAACAAGATCACTATTATAAAGTTCCAGCTCATTGCGCATACAATTATAAGCTGAAATGACATTATCGTGAGTTACATTAATTAAATGCAATAAAATTTTACATCTTTCTACGTGTTTTAAAAATTTGTGCCCGAGTCCAATTCCAAGGTGAGCATCAGTGATTATTCCAGGAATGTCTACTATTACAACTTCGCTATTATCCACTTTTGCCACACCTAAATGAGGCTTTATGGTAGTGAACGGATAGTCTCCTACCTTTGTATCTGCATTTGAACAGCGAGTTAAAAATTTCGATTTACCTGCATTTGGCATACCAATAATACAAACATCAGATAAAACTTTGAGCTTTAATACTACATATTTTTCTTCACCAGACTGGCCACAAGTAAAATGCCTTGGTACCCTGTTAATAGAAGATTTAAAATTAGTATTTCCAAGTCCACCTTTTCCACCTTGCGCTATTAAAAACTCCATATCAGGCTTATTAAAGTCTAATATTATCTTCTCACTTTCCTCATCGATTATTTGTGTGCCGACTGGCACTTTAAGTACAACGTTTTTTCCTGCTGTACCAGATCTATCTCTACTCGCACCACTTTTTCCACTGCCTGCTTTAACGTGTCTCCTATAACGAAAATTAAGCAAAGTGTTGAGATTTGCATCGCTAACAAAAACTATGTTCCCACCCTTTCCTCCATTACCACCATTTGGACCACCAAATTCAATAAATTTTTCTCGACGAAAACTTACACAACCATCGCCGCCATCACCTGCTTTTAAATATAATTTAACCTCGTCTATGAAGTCCATGCTAACCCATGATAATATTTGGCATTTCTTTCTAATGCGCCTTCTATTCTCATTAGCTCATTATACTTTGCAAGCCTATCAGAACGCGATAGCGAACCAGTCTTTATTTGCCCACAATTTGACGCAATTGCTATATGAGATATTGTTGTATCTTCTGTTTCACCTGAGCGGTGAGAAATAACAGCTTTATAGCCACCTGATTTTGTCATTCCAATAGCAGTAAAAGTTTCTGTTAACGTCCCTATCTGATTTGGTTTGATTAGTACAGCATTTGCCATTTTTTCCTCTATCCCTTTACGTATTAGCTCACAATTTGTAACGAACAAATCATCTCCAACCAATTGAACTTTACTTCCTAGTTTTGCAGTAAGCAACTTCCAACCCTCATAATCGTCCTCACTCATCGCATCTTCCATGGAGGTTATCGGGTATTTTTCTACGAGGTTATAATAGTATTCAACCAGCTCTTCTGAAGTAAGCTCTTTATTTGCAAACTTGTAAATTTTATTTTTATAAAAAGTAGATGAAGCAACATCAAGGCCTAGTGCAAAATGATTCTGTGTTGAATAACTGGCAGATTCTATAGCATGCATGATCAAGTCAAGTGCTTCTTCAGTACTCTCAATATTTGGTGCAAAACCACCTTCATCTCCTACATTTGTGCTATAACCTCTTTTCCTAAGAATGCTACGTAAGTTATGAAACACCTCTGCAGACATTCTGATCGCTTCACTAAAAGCCTCAGCTCCAATAGGGAGAATCATAAATTCTTGAAAGTCGAGTTTATTGTCTGCATGGACTCCACCATTAATTATATTAATTAGTGGAAACGGCATAACATTTGCCTGCTCTCCTCCCAAATACCTATACAACGGCATTTTGAAACTGTTTGCTACTGCTTTTGCAGATGCAAGAGACACCCCTAAAGTTGCGTTTGCCCCAAGCTTGGATTTGTTTCTTGTTCCATCCAGCTCGATTAACGCTTTATCGACTGTACTTTGGTCTGTTGCATCCATTCCAATGATTGCGTTTGCTATCACTTCATTGACTGCTTTAACAGCCTTCAGCACTCCCTTACCACAATACCTTTTTTCGTCTTGATCCCTCAATTCCAAGGCTTCTAGTTTGCCGGTTGAAGCTCCAGAGGGTACAGATGCTCTGCCCGTTGCTCCATCACAGAGTTCAATTTCTACCTCAACAGTGGGGTACCCCCTGCTGTCTAAAATTTCTCTTGCAAATACATTATTAATTATTCTTTTTGTCATATTAAACCTCCACTCCTGACATAAACACTACAGTTTCTCTTGCTAGTCTAGCTACATTAATACCAGCACCAATAAATAGTACAATATCGCCTGAATTTGTCGAATCACT
Organism: Wolbachia endosymbiont of Wuchereria bancrofti; assembly: GCF_002204235.2. Lineage (NCBI taxonomy): Bacteria > Pseudomonadati > Pseudomonadota > Alphaproteobacteria > Rickettsiales > Anaplasmataceae > Wolbachia > Wolbachia endosymbiont of Wuchereria bancrofti. The sequence goes on along the minus strand of NZ_NJBR02000086.1, from coordinate 3,940 downwards.
GATAAAATTTGAAATGAGCAAAGCATCGTTCATAATCTTTACATTATTAAACCCATTACTGATTAGAGCTTCTTGTATATCATCAATCCTACAACCAAGAATAGGCTTATCTTCTGGAGGATGAACAGGAACAAGGATTACATAGTCAAACATCATGAAAATCCGTATGAATTCATCAAAAAAATTACGAATACGAGCAAAACGAAACGGCTCGATAATGCCTATTATCTTCCCTTTAGTGATTGAACGTGCTGCTGTTAAAGTTGCCTGTATTTCACTTGGATGATGGGCATAGTCTTCAATTAACTTAACGTCTTTTATATCGGCCACTAAGGAAAATCTTCTTGCAACTCCTTTAAATTCCAAAAGGCCTTTTTTAATGTCCACATCATTGATCCCCAACTTTATTGCAACCGATATTGCAGCTAGAGCATTGCTAACTTTATGCATTCCTATTGCGTTTGATAGTACTACATTTTTTATAATTCTGGATCTCAGTGGTGTTATTTGAGTGGACGGTAAAGAAAGAGCTGCTGTCATCTCGGTGCATGACGCTGGGATCCAGTGACTTCTGTCTATACTACAACCATCAATTAACACATCAAATTCTATGCTGTTATTATGTTGCCTTATGTTATTTGCTTTGACATTACTCGCTTTTATAGAACATGACGCCGATTTTTTTTTCTTGATTCCAATGTCGTGCGCTGGGACGACAAGGGGATAAACACCTTCAAACCCAAACGTTATGGAAACACTTTTGCTATCACTAATTCCTACAGAATTAGGCAAAATTGCAAAATCTGCACTATTTATAAATTGAGAAAATGCATTTTTGATATTATCAAATGTTCCATAATGGTCTATATGGTCATTATTAATACTTGTTATAACAGCAATATTTACAGGGATTTTTAGCATAGTTTCATCAGATTCATCAGCTTCGATTAAAAGAATGTCACTCTTGCCAAGTTTTGAGTTATTTTGATAGGAGTTTAATATCCCTCCCACAATCACGGTTGCATCAGTATCAGAATGATCAAAAATAGAAGCAATCATGGCCGTTGTTGTCGTCTTTCCGCTTGAACCTGAAACTGCTATCACATACTTATCTTTCATAATTTCAGCAAGTATGCTTGATCTATGCAAAATAGTCTTATTGTTATTCCTCGCTGCAACTAACTCCACATTATCAGATTTTATGGCAGAAGAATATACAACCACTTGAGCTTGCTTAATATTATTGGCATTGTGACCAATATAAATCTCTATACCTAGCTTTTGTAATCTATCTACATTGTTGTTTGGTTGAGCATCACTACCTTGAACTTTATAATTAGAATTATGGAGAATCTCAGCAATTGCGCTCATTCCAATTCCACCTATACCAATTATATGTATTATTCCTTTCTTAATATCATTCATATTTAGCAGTAGACTTTTACTTATTACTAAATTTATTATAGTATAATTTAAAATCCTCATGGTATCGAGCCCTTTCACTAAATACAATGATAAAAAATCTAGCCCTTCTATGCCTAACATTTATTTTGGTGAGTAGTTGCAATTTTTGCAGCAGGTGTAATGATACTGCAGGTCATTATAAAATTGGTAATAGCTATGCAATAAATGGTATAATTTATCATCCCAAGCACTGTAACCATTACGAAGAGGTAGGAGTAGCATCGTGGTATGGAATAGAAGATCATGGTACACTTACAGCAAATGGTGAAGTGTTTAATCGTCACTTGATTTCTGCGGCGCATAAGACTTTGCCTCTACCCTGCTTTGTTCTCGTTACCAATTTGGAAAATGGAAAAAAGCTTGTTGTAAGAGTTAACGACAGAGGGCCATTTGTTGAAGGTAGAATAATAGACTTATCGGAAAAGGCAGCAAAAGTTTTAGGGCTTCATAAAGCTGGGCTTGCAAAAGTAAAAGTGCAATATTTAAGGAAAATATCAGAGCAATTAATACAAAGAACTCCTCATTATAGAAAGCAGCATGAAAAAGAAATGCAGAAACGTCACCCGAAGCAAGACAATGCGGAAAGTAAGGGGTATATTGCATTTTTTGAAAGTGCTCAGGCTGCTAAATCAGCTGCATCGAAGCTTCGTAACCAAGGAATAAAAAACGTTAGATTGCTTTTTAAAGGTAACCAATATTGCGTGAAAGTGAGTGTGGTGAGAGTTGGATTACAGAATTTAGCAATGGTCGATTGAAAGGTTTGGTTAATAAGAAACGCTGGCTGACTATTGTAAATTAAAAATGTGATATAAAAAAGATATTAACAGTTGGTTTAGCATTATAGAGACAAAGATCAAAATTTATCTATTTACACCTCCAATTTTATCACGCATAATGGGGAGAAAAATTTGTATTTTACGTTCTATCTCTCCATTATTCATTGGTAGGCAAGCTGAGTTAAAGCAACTGCTGGAGCTTACAGAAAAAAAATGCTGCGTCTTTTATAGTAGTTAAAGGAAGACGTCGTATGGGAAAAAGTCGTTTAGTTCAGGAGTTTAGTAAGCATTTCGAGTAGTATTACTCATTTATAGGTTTGCTACAGAAAAGTATACTATAGTATCCCACAAACTTAATGAATTTTCTAGACAAGTTGCTAGACAATTTAGCACGTCTTTTGCTAGATATGATGATTGGAGTGATTTACTGTGAACAGTTGGTAAATATCTACTATCTGGAAAAATGTTATTGCTTTTTGATGAAATTTCTTGGATGAGCTCAAAAGATCCAACTTTTTTAGGATAAATAAAGAATTTTTAGGATACACAGCTAAAAAATAATACCAAGCTAATTTTCGTTATTTGTGGATCGGCTTCATTCTGGATCGAAAAAAATATACTTAATAGTGCTAGTTTTGTAGTAAGGATATTATTGACTATAACGCTTTGGGAGTTATTACTTTCTGATTGCAATAAGTTTTGGCCAAAAAATATTTCAGCATATGAAAAATTTAAGGTATTTGCAGTAATTGGTGGAATTCTGAAGTATTTAGAAGAGGTAATTTTTAAACACTGTGCTAAAGAAAATATCAAAAAGCTTTGTTTAACAAAAGGTGTCTTTTTAGTTTTAGATATCGCAACATGGACGCATTTCCAAGTATCTACGTGAGCTTGAGCTTGCCTGTTTTTTATTGCAAGGGATCACACTTGGAATATGCAAACAGGTACTGATTCACGATTAAGGAGGTACAGACTTCAAGATAATTATTTAAGGTTTTATCTAAAATATATTAAGAAAAATCTAGGAAAATTAATCTTAGCACCTACTCTATGGAACTACTTGCATCTCTACCAGAGAGGTATACAATCATCGGACTTCAATTTGAAAATTTGGTGCTTAACAATAGAAAGAGCATACCTAATATCTTAGGAATTGATGAAATAATAAGCGAAAATCTATTTTTTAGAAGAGGACAGGTAATAGTACTAGTTGTCAAATTGATTATATAGTTCGAACTAAATACATTTGCGAAATCAAGTTTTCAAAAAATAGAATTGGTCATTCAATAATATAAGAAGTACAAAAGAAAATAGATGCACTAAAGCATCCTAAAGGCTTTCCATGCCATCCAGTCATTATTCACATTAATGGTATAGGTGATGATGTTATAGACAGCGATTACTTTTTAAACATAATTGACTTTGGAGAACTACTAAATTGTAAGCAACGTTTTTTGCTCTGCTTTTTCAACTTTGTGTTGTTTAACGTTGAAACAAGATTCCAGTACTTTCATGATATCTTTCTTGAACTCTTATATAACAGTAGACTTTTTGCATGACTTAGCCTAAAAGGCAGAGGAAACTCTATAGTATTTATATTTTTTTTCAGCGTTTCCTTATTCTAAACGCTAGCTGCTTTTTTACAACTGACCTTTAGTTATAGATATTTAAAAAATTTACTAAATAGAAAAAAAGGCAAA
>NZ_NJBR02000085.1:0-6906 GCF_002204235.2 Wolbachia endosymbiont of Wuchereria bancrofti | reverse complement strand
TCATGACAGAATTCATTCGCAGTATTCCTCAGCCACTAACAAGTAGCGGTTGTCGGTAAATCTTCAGCTACAAATATTTAAGAAATCCACTAAGTAAGAAAAAGACAAAAGAAGCCCTAGTTAATATCTATTTAAAAACATTAGCGTTTTTTTATGTTTTAAATACTTAATAATCGCGACTCAGTTGTTTTTTATTGCAACTAACCTTTAGTCATAAATGTTTTAGAAATTTACTAGGCGAAAAAAAGGCAAAAGATATACCGTGGTAGATAGTATTTACTCTCTAATCCTGCAAATTAGCATATTATACTGTCCTAAACACTTTGTAAGTATAAGCGAGTTTCAACTTATATAGGTAAAAACCTAGAAATGTTGTGAAGACATAAGGTACATATAGTGCAAAAAGTTAAACATAAGATGCCAATTATATAATACTTTGTCATTTTAATCTGCACAGATTGAAGGTAACTTAATACCTCCAGTATCGTGATAAGGAGGCTAGCTAGGTTTGTAAAGTAGTTTTTTGTATTTCTGTGAGCTACTGATCCTTCAAATTACAATGTTCGCGCATTTGTGCGCTCTAATGCGAATGCTTATTTAAAATTTCTATTTAAGGAGAGGGTTTTATGTCATATACTATATTCACAGTATGATTCAAATATTTGTTGCTTTTTAGCTGAAACACTATTTAGTTAGTAAGTAAAGTTATGTCGAATATGGCAGAAATAAAAAAAGATGTTGCTGTAATTATGGGGAGTGAATCAGACTATAGCACTATGGTTCATGCTGTTGATATGTTAACAGAATTAGGAATTTTGCATGACGTATTTGTAATATCTGCACATAGAACACCAGAAAGGCTCTTCAATTTTGCTAAGTCTGCACAAGAAAAAGGCTTTAGAGTTATTATAGCAGGTGCGGGAGGAGCAGCTCATTTACCTGGTATGGTTGCATCGCTCACTTATTTACCCGTTATCGGTGTTCCTGTGCATAGTAAACAGTTAAATGGGCTGGATAGTCTATTATCTATAGTGCAGATGCCAAAGGGTGTGCCAGTTGCAACAATGTCTATAGGAGAAAGTGGGGCTTATAATGCAGCAATTGCTGCTGCATCTGTACTGTCAATTTTTAACAGCGAAATTGCTGATAGGTTAAAAAAATGGAGAAAGAAACAGACCGAAGTAGTAAAGGAAAAACCAGCATCACAGTAAATTTATGGCAATAATTCTTTTAGATACAAAAACCATAAATCGTATAGCTGCAGGAGAGGCTATAGAAAGACCAGCTAGTGTAGTCAAGGAATTAGTTGAGAATGCAATAGATGCTGGAAGCTCGGAAATAGAGATAAAAGTAGAGAGTGGTGGGTGTAACCTTATTACTATCACGGATGATGGAGATGGAATAGAAAAGAGCGATTTAGAGCTTGCCTTTATGCGCCATGCTACTTCAAAATTGAGTGATAGTGAATTAATAGAAATCAAGCATCTTGGCTTCAGAGGAGAAGCTCTGTCTTCAATTGCAGCAGTGAGTAGAATTAAGCTATCATCTAAGGCAAAAGGAGCAAGTGAAGCGTGGTCTATAAGTTATGAAGGTGGAGAAAAAATAGGTGAACTTATTCCTTACTCTTTACCACAAGGCACACATATTGAGGTCCGTGATTTGTTTTTTGCCACTCCCAATAGACTAAAATTTCTAAAAACCGAAAGGGCAGAAATTCAAAGCATTGTTGACATTGTGAATAACTTAGCTATGATCAATTATAGTATTGGGTTCACTCTCACTTCTGGTAGTAAGAAACCTCTAAAATATACTAAGCAGACTTCGTTATTTAGTAGACTATGTGAAATAGAAGAAGAATTTCAAGACAATTCTCTAGAAATTAATGAAGAAGGGGACGGCGTCAGACTAACAGGACACATCTGTAAACCGACGGTCAATCGAGGTAAGTCTGATATGATCTATACATTTGTAAATGGAAGGCCAATAAAAGATAATTTACTTGTTGGTGCGGTTCGTTACGCATATCACGACTTCATTTCAAGCAATAGGTATCCTTTTGCAACATTGCATTTAGAAATACCATACGATCAAATAGATGTGAATGTGCACCCAAATAAATCGGAAGTGAGATTTCAAAATAAGAGGCTGATATATGAAATAGTGAGAAGAGGGTTAATTAAGGCATTATCAACAAGAACAGGCACCTCTGCAGTGAGTAATATTGATAGGTCTAGGTGTAAAGATATTGGAAAGGAAACGAGTGGTTTACCTTTTGATGTTAGTGAAAGTCAAGGAAATGATGAGCGTATTAATAATGGAAAAAGCAGAGAAACAAAAAGTGAAAGAGAATTGTACGAAAGGAGACCAAGTCCTCTTGCAAATCGGCTAATGAAAGAATCCAACTCACCAAATGTAGGAAAGAAAGGCTTGTCAGAACGATCAGTATCGTTTGATTATACAGGTATACAGAAATCCTTGTCACAAGCGGAAACTGTGGTTCTAGAGAGAGAGCAAATTGATTTGATAGAGAACCATCCTCTAGGGTTTGCACGCTGTCAGGTCTATAACACTTATATTATTGCTGAGGCTAGAGGCAAATTGATTATAGTTGACCAGCATGCAGCCCATGAAAGGTTAGTGTATGAATGCCTAAAACAAAAATCAAGTATAAAAAGACAAAAACTACTTCTTTCTGAGGTAGTTGAAATCAAAAATCAAGCTGGAATGGAGATGGTTGAAGTCTATAAGGATAAGCTTTTCGAAATGGGTTTTGATATTCAAATCAACCCAGAGAACAAGGTTATAGTAAAAGAAATCCCTGCAATTTTAGGAACAATAGATGTAAAAGAGATGCTAATTGATATAGTCGATAGATTGATGGAAATAGAAGATATGTTGCCAATAGAAGATAAAGTGAACAAAATATTGGCCACTATTGCTTGTCATGGGTCAATTAGAGCAGGCAGGACAATGAAATTGGAGGAGATGAATGTGTTGCTGAGGCAAATGGAAGAAACACCATATTCTGGGCAATGCAATCACGGAAGACCAACTCATATAGAAATGAAACTAAGTGATATAGAAAAATTGTTTGAGCGTAGGTAAAAGTTGCCATAGACATGAAAATTTTTAGTGTTCTTCTCGTCATTCCAGCACGTGACGAATTTTTTTAAGCCATAGAAACGGAACTGAAATTACTTGACAAACCTTGCCAGCCCTTTTATCAATAGCACTAAAGCTAATTATTTATCTTCTCTGTACAGATTAAACGACAAAAAAACTTAACATATCTGACATCTCATGTTTAATTTCTTGCATTACATGCATCTCATATCTTTTACATTGTTGTTTACATTAACAACTAGTGCTGTAAATTGCGCCTACTAAGTGCTTAAAAACATTAAAAAAATGCCAACTGATAAAATGATAGTGGATAAATAGCTGCCGCAGGATTTCTTTTTCTTTTTTAGTTTGGTTAAAAAATTAATCAATTTTTATTAGGAACTACTTGCCTTCCTAGTAGACTTAAATAGTCATAGCAGTGTTAACATAAAAGATTAGACTTTCTGGGACTTTTTAGTTACACTAGAGTATAGTTCACTATTAGTAGAGGTAGTTATTATGAATGAAGAAGAAGCTTTAAAAATATTATGCTTAAATGTAACCCCAGTGAAGAAGACATCAGAAAAGCACGTGATATACTAGCTCTTCAGTATCATCGAGACAAAAACTCGGACAAAGAACAGGAAGAATTTTAAAAAGCCGAAGAAAATTTTTAACAGTTACAAGCTGCATATAAGCTTCTTGCTGGAACAGGTGCAAAAGAGGCCATGCTACTCCATGACGAAGACTTAGATAGAGTTAGCTCTATCTAAAATTTTGCTTACATACGGCTCTCTTCAATCAAGATATAGGATTTCTTAACAAGCTCTTTTTAAGTTCAAGAGCAGTAAAGATAAAAAATTTAGTAATTACATTAATGAAATGTGTGTACAGGGTCACTTGCCGTCAGATGCTACTATCAATTCATATAATATTGATCTTGCAAACCTGCATTAGAGAATGGCGCTAACCCTAACATAAAAATATTTCGTGAGTATACTTTATTATGTTATCCAGGAATTATCGGAATTATCATATATGGTAATATTATAAAAACTACTTTTAGAGTACGGTGCTGACCCTAATACACGAGTATATAGTCTTGCTCCATTAGATGTAGCTGCACATGATAAGTTCTATGAAGTTGCAAAATTCTTTAAAATATGGTGATGATCCTAATACAGCCGGTCATCATGCAAAAGGTTACTACGTGAGGAGATTCATAGAACACACTCCATATTTCGCTAACAGTGGGATAATAAATTGTATTAAGGCACTTGTTTTGTCGCACAGCACAATGACAAAGTTAAAAAGTTGATGGCTGAATATGGTAGTGTTGATAGACGCTATACTATTAGTTAAGCTGGGCTTTCTCGTTGTTGCCTAATGGTAGAGCTTCTGCTACTTTGTTTAGTATAGCTCCTCCCTGGTGCTATATACTCGCGCGGCAGTATTTGCATTTGCCGCGTATTTCTTCGTTAAAAATGCCATACAGGCTGCATTTTTTGCAAAAATAAAAGAACTTTCTCCTGAGTTTGCTGAAGTTATTACTGAAAAATTAGTAAATAATGTTAAGCTAAATACTGAAAATAATCCTTAAAGAACTGATAATGTAATGACTTAATTCGCGGGTATCAAAAAAGTTCTTTTTTAAAAAACTTAAGTTATACTTATAAGTATTTGATACCTTTTATAGTGGTTATGCTAGATTTGAGAAGTAGCTCCTGCCTTTATGGTGATAACGTGGAATTTGTAGAAGAAATGTATAACCGTTATCTGCAGGGCGACAAGTCAATCGGGGAGGATTGGTACAGAATTTTTTCAAGCAATTTAGAAGTTAATAAAGCAGAACCTTGCGGTGTGCAGCACGTGACCAAGGCAGATGATTCGGCGGCAAATTTTTTTAGATCTTATGGTCATTTTTTTGCAGATCTTAATCCATTGTCATCAAATGTAAGTAAAGAAATAAATTATCAGAAATATTCAAATCTCTCTACAGCGCATGATGCCGAAATCTATAGAGATATTTACTGCAAAGACATTGGTTTTGAATTTATGCATATTTCCTCTTATGAAGAGAGAATATGGCTGCAGGAAAAGATCGAAAATCAAACTTACAAGCTGAGCTCGCAAGATAAAAAGGAAATACTCAGACACTTAATCGAATCTGAGATGTTCGAACAATTTCTCCATACGAAATTTCCTGGACATAAGCGTTTTTCTATTGAAGGTGGGGAATCAGCTATTGTTGCAATTGAGAGAATTATTAGTGATTCCACGACTTTTGGTATTGAGGAAATAGTTCTTGGTATGGCTCACCGCGGACGGCTTAACGTTCTGACCAAAGTTATGGAAAAAGAATATGCAGCAATGTTATCTGAATTCCAAGGTAATCTTGCATATCCAAGTGATCTTGAAGTGTCTGGTGATGTTAAATATCACCTTGGTTATTCTTCTGATCGAATGCTTGCTGACGGTAAGATAATACATTTAAGTTTGTGCCCTAATCCATCTCACCTTGAAGCGATCAATCCAGTTCTAGTTGGAAGAATGAGAGCAAAACAAAAAATAAGATCTGTACTTGGAATATCAATTCATGGTGATGCAGCTTTTATCGGTCAAGGGGTGGTTGGCGAAACCCTGACCTTGAGCAATATTGAAGGATATAAAGTAGATGGTATTGTACACGTTGTAATTAATAACCAAGTTGGTTTTACTGCTAATCCATGCTGTGCACGGTCATCTTTTTATTGCACTGACATAATTAAATCTATAGAAGCTCCAGTGTTTCACGTAAGTGGAGATAGTCCTGAAGCTGTAAATTTTGTTGCAGGTCTGGCAATGGAATATAGGCAGAAATTTAAGAAAGACGTGGCGATTGACATAATATGCTACCGCAAATATGGCCATAATGAAGGAGATGAGCCTAACTTTACCCAGCCGCTCATGTATAAAATAATATCAAAGCATAAAACTCCAGGAACGCTATATGAAGAGAAGTTGACTGCAGATAAAGTATTAAGTGGTGACGAAGTAAATAAATTACGCAGTGAGTTCAGGGCAAGATTGGATAAAAGTCTTACTGAATCAGTAGCTTACGCTCCAAAAAAAGCTGACTGGTTCGATGGAGCGTGGTCAAAATTAAGAAGAGCAAAGTTGAATAATCTGAACGAATATTATACAGATTCTGGTGTCTCACAAAGTGAGCTGAAAAAGCTAGGTGTACTCATAAATAGCAATATTCCAAGCAGTTTTAATATCAACAATAAAGTCAGAAAAATACTTGATGGAAGAATAGAGAATATAAATTCCGGCAACAATATAGACTGGGCAACGGCTGAGAGTCTTGCATTTGCATCATTGCTCACAGAAGGAATAGGTGTGCGTCTGTCAGGACAGGACTCTGGTCGAGGTACTTTCTCACACCGCCATTCAAGGCTTGTTGATCAGGTGACAGAAGAAGCATTTATTCCATTGAACAATATAAATAAAGAGCAAGCTCACTTTGAAGTCATAGATAGCGCTTTATCAGAGTATGCTGTGATGGGCTTTGAGTATGGATATAGCCTTGACTCTCCATATTCACTGGTGATTTGGGAAGGACAATTTGGTGATTTTGCGAATGGTGCACAAATTATGATCGACCAGTTTATTGCGTCTGCAGAAACAAAGTGGTTGCGATCAAGTGGTTTGGTTTTATTGTTGCCTCATGGCTATGAAGGTCAGGGGCCTGAGCATAGCTCTGCGCGTATAGAGAGGTTTTTACAACTCTGCGCGGAAGATAATATGCAAGTAGTTAATTGC
>NZ_NJBR02000084.1:0-1187 GCF_002204235.2 Wolbachia endosymbiont of Wuchereria bancrofti | reverse complement strand
CTAAACGACAATGCAGCATCAAAATTTTCCTGATAATGTCATTCCCTTAGTAGAAAGAATAGCGCAAAACATACACTTAATGTTGCAAGGAAATAATACAGCTTTTACTAACTCAATTGTATGATATGACAAGGTTGTTTTGTGTAATTTGTTTTGTGTAACACTTTATTGTATTAGGCTCGTTTCAAATATAGATACTTTCATTTAATTAAAATCTTAATCATTATTAATATTATATTAATAAAAACTTAATAGTAATTCTTAATAATACAAGAATTAACATGTTCACAATTTTGTATTATAGAGGAAACAGAAGAGTATTTTCTTAAAATAGGAATACAAAGTTCAGAGTAACTTAGAGATTCTAACTATATGTCAGGTTCAACCTAGAGATTCTAACTATATGTCAGGTTTACTTTCTGATATTATAGGAAGAGAGAAGGAATGGCGAAACTAGGTAAAACTATGCAATTATAGGTAACTAGAGAATTAATTAAGAAATTAGTTGATTTAGAAGTAAACCTTAATGCCCATAATCAAGATGGGCATACCCCTTTATATGTTGCAATTTGGAAGGGTAATGTCGAAGTTGCAAAACTACTGGTAAAATACAGTGTAAACGTTAATAATAACGATGAACGTAATTGTACGCTACTTCATATTGGAATCAGATGTAAATAGCTAGAGATAGTGAAATTGTTGATAGAAAATGGAGCAAACGTTAATGCAAAAACTAAAAATCATGGTAAAGACGATTTAACACCAATGCACCTTGCAATTTTTGTAAATACGCCGGAGTTTATAGAATTACTAAGCAATAATGGTGCAATAATTAGTGCGAGAGAAAGTACTGAAGGACATATCCCTCTTCACCTTGCTGTTTTAGACGGGAAAAGAGGCATAATACAAGCCTTAATTAATAAGGAAAGATGTAGATGATAATGGGTGCACAACTCTATCTTTAGCTGTTAGCAATATACTGAAATAGGAAATTACAGCAGAATAGAAGTTATTGAGTATCTGATAAACGAACTCAAAGCAGATATAGCAAAGAAAGCAAAGAAAGATAATAACAACAATACAGCACTTTTTCTTGCTGCCAATAATTGTCCTGGGAAAGTAATAAGGCTTATCATCGAACAACATTATAGAAATTTTTTTTTATCGCTTTTATAGTATTCAGTACT
>NZ_NJBR02000083.1:0-3658 GCF_002204235.2 Wolbachia endosymbiont of Wuchereria bancrofti | reverse complement strand
AAGATACATTAAGTTTTTTTGTCATTTAATCTGTACAGAGAAGATAATAATTAACTTCAGTATTATAATAAGAAGGCTGGCGAAGTTTGTCAAGTAGTTTTTTGTAGCCCTCATGGTTTAGATATAAACCAGTTTCTCACACACGCATTTTACTACATAATCGGTATTGATATTAAAATGCTCATAAAGCCTTTTATAAGGTGCTGATTCTCCAAAGCTTTTCATACCGATAAATATACCGTTTGAACCTATATATTTATGCCAACCCATTTCACTTCCAGCTTCAATTGCAACTTTAATGCTGTCGTTATTTAATATTGCATCTTTGTATTCATCGCTTTGCTCATCAAAAAGTCTCCAGCATGGCATAGAAACAACCCTTGTACCTATACCTTTTTCCTGCAATTTCTTTCTTGTCTCAACTGCAATCTCAACTTCAGATCCGGTTGCAAATATTGTCACTTCTAGCTTCTCTGAGTATTCACACACAACATATGCACCAGACTTTGATAGGTTGGTGGATTGATCAACATCAAAGTGGAATTTGCGCATGTAGCCCAAATTTTGCCTTGAAAGCGCAAACAGTGCAGGTGACTCTTTTTTTTTCAATGCAATGCTAATACACTCCAGAGTTTCAATTGCATCAGTTGGCCTAAAGACATATAAGTTTGGTACAGTGCGTAAAGAAGCTAAATGCTCTATCGGCTGGTGAGTTGGGCCGTCTTCTCCTATTCCAATTGAATCATGAGTCATTACATATATAACCTGCTGTTTCATTAAAGCTGAAAGACGTATAGCAGGACGACAATAGTCAGAAAATACCAAAAAAGTGCCACCATAAGGAAGAATTCCACCATGAAGAGCCATTCCATTCATACAAGCTGCCATAGCATGCTCTCTCACTCCATAATGGACGTAAGAACCACTATAGTTATTATTATCTATTACTTTCATATGCTTATATTTAGTACAATTTGATCCAGTAAGATCAGCAGATCCGCCAATTAATTCCGGCATAGACTCAGTTAAAAGCTCCATTACCTTGCCAAAAGAAGACCTTGTAGCTTCATTTGGCATTGTTTCATGTATTTGTTTCTTTAAGTTAGCTAAATCATCATCAATATTATCTGGTAAGCGTTTATCTAGCCGTCTTTGAAGTTCTTTATTTTCACTGGATTCCAGTGCTTGGCACTGGAATGACACTGAATTGTAATTTTGTTTTGCTCTCTCAACTGTTTCCATCCAAGCATTTTTCACATCTTTTGGCACATGGAATGGCACATAATTCCAGTTTAATTTCTCCCTCATCTGTTTTATATCTTCCTCCGTAAAAGCACCACTATGGGCGGAAGAAGCGCCTGCACGGTTTGAGAACTTTCCAATGATGGTCTTGCAGCAGATCAATGTAGGTTTGTCAGACTTTTGCGCTTGTTCTATTGCAAGGGATATAGAATTAAAATCATGGCCATCAATTTTGTTAACATTCCACCCATACGCTGAAAAACGCTTTTCCGCATCATCAGAGCAAGAGAGGTGAGTAGCACCATCTATAGAGATGTTATTATCGTCGAAAAGGGCTATCAACTTATTCAATTTTAGATGTCCAGCAAGTGATGCTGCTTCATGGCTTATTCCTTCCATGAGGCAACCATCTCCTAACATTACATAAGTGTAGTGATTAATTCCAAACTGATTTTTAAGTATCGATTCAGCAAGTGCCATGCCAACAGCGACAGCAAACCCCTGCCCTAATGGACCTGTTGTTGCTTCTACCCCAGGAGTCAAGCCAAATTCTGGATGACCTGGAGTTTTAGATGTGAGTTGCCTGAAGTTTTTCAGCTCATCTATACTAATATAACCTGTCAAATATAATATGGAGTATAACAACATTGAACCATGGCCGTTTGATAGAACGAAACGGTCTCTATTAACCCATTTAGGATCATCAGGGTTGTGATTTAGGTACTGAGCAAATAGTACAGCTGCAACATCTGCCATTCCAAGTGGCATGCCTGGGTGCCCAGAGCTCGCTTTTTGTACTGCATCAATTGATAAAAAGCGGATGGCACTTGCCATGGATTCTAAAGGTAAATGATTCATACGTTAATAGGAAAACTTAAAAGTGAAGTATAAGAAATTATACTGGTAAAAACAAGTTGACACTCAATGCTAAAATCCTTAATAATCTAGAGTTAGATTGTGAGAGTTTTTATATGACAACTGTTATCAATAGAAAGTATAGAATCAGCCGTAGGCTTGGTATAAATTTATGGGGTAGAGCAAAAGATCCGGTAAACAAAAGGAAATATCCTCCAGGCCAGCGTGGTATTCTTGGGTTCAAAAGGTTGTCTGATTTTGGTAAGCAGTTTGCTGCACATAAGAAGTTTAAGTTTTACTATGCAATTTCAAGTAAGCAGCTTAGGCGTATATTTTTAGATGCTTATAACAGGAAAGGTTATACAGCTGATAATTTTATTGGTATCTTAGAATCAAGGTTAAGTTCTGTTTTATACCACTCTGGCCTCGTGCCAACGATTTATTCAGCAAAACAGCTCATATCTCATAAACATGTTACAGTTAATGATAAGATTGTTAATATACCAAGTTATCGAGTAAAACCAGGTGATATAGTAAAAATAAGAGAAAGGGCAGCAAAAATCCCTGTAATAGTAGAAGCTGTACAAAAACAAGAGCGCAAGGCTCCGGATTACTTAGAAGCAGACAGTAAAGAGTATTCAGTAAAGTATTTAAGAGTACCTCAATATTCCGAGGTTCCTTACTCAGCGGACATGGAAGTCAATTTAGTAGTAGAGTTCTACTCTAGATGAATAAAAAGAGCCCGTGTGGCGGAATCGGTAGACGCAGCGGACTTAAAATCCGTGGGTCTTGCGACCTTGGGAGTTCAAGTCTCCCCATGGGCACCAATTTAATTATCAGAAAACACAAAAAATATGAAATGGCTTGATATAGAGAACATCGCAGAAGCTTTAGAAGAGAAATTTCCAGGTGAGGATATAATTAACATTAGATTTACCGAACTTAAGGAAAAGATCTTAAATTTAGAGGGGTTTAGTGATGATGAAAAGCGTTGTAATGAAAAAATACTCGAAGCCATTCAAGCAGCTTGGATTGAGGAAAGATCTTAACAATAAGAAAGAGCTACCACTATTAAGCAGTATAATGTGTCATTCAAGTAGCTCACAGAAATACAAAAAGCTACTTGACAAGCTTTACCAGTCTTATCCTAGCAGTGGGGTTATTTTATATAACCTTCCTAATTTGTGCAGATTAAAATGATAAGAAGATCTTATATTTGGCGTACTATTATTTAATTTTTCGCACTATATACACCGTATGTCTTTATAAAATTTCTAAGTTCTTACCTATATAAGCTGAAGCACGCTTATGGAGCGTTTAAGACATCAACCAACATCAAATTTAAAATAAGGAGTTAGTAACTAGTTACTGTAGGGTTTTTTTGCCTTTTTTTCTATTAGCAAATTTCTTAAATATTTGTAGCTACCGTCGTTCCTTAGCGTGATCCAAAGATACTGTGGAGTATGATGAGGAATCGCCATTCCAGTGTGTTGAATCCCAATGTCGGGGCACTGGAATGACAGCAAGAACACTCACTAACATAGAGAATATAAACTTTCTC
>NZ_NJBR02000082.1:0-20144 GCF_002204235.2 Wolbachia endosymbiont of Wuchereria bancrofti | reverse complement strand
TCATACCACAATTCATTCGCAGTATTCCTCAGCCACTAACAAGTAGCGGTTGTCGGTAAATCTTCAGCTACAAATATTTAAGAAATCCACTAAGTAAGAAAAAGACAAAAGAAGCCCTAGTTAATATCTATTTAAAAACATTAGCGTTTTTTTATGTTTTAAATACTTAATAATCGCGACTCAGTTGTTTTTTATTGCAACTAACCTTTAGTCATAAATGTTTTAGAAATTTACTAGGCAAAAAAAAGGCAAAAGATATACCGTGGTAGATAGTATTTACTCTCTAATCCTGCAAATTAGCATATTATACTGTCCTAAACACTTTGTAAGTATAAGCGAGTTTCAACTTATATAGGTAAAAACCTAGAAATGTTGTGAAGACATAAGGTACATATAGTGCAAAAAGTTAAACATAAGATGCCAATTATATAATACTTTGTCATTTTAATCTGCACAGATTGAAGGTAACTTAATACCTCCAGTATCGTGATAAGGAGGCTAGCTAGGTTTGTAAAGTAGTTTTTTGTATTTCTGTGAGCTACTCGAATTTCTAAAATCACAATATTCATACAGATGTGGGCTAAGTGTCACTAAAATTATTCAAATAATTGTTTAAAGAATTACAAAAATCTAGAAGCTTAGAACATTACTCCTTGTCATTTATAGAGTACTACATTAATATTTATATGTTAATTCAGAAGATATTGATGAATAATATTGTAATTGTTGGTCTACAATGGGGCGATGAAGGCAAAGGTAAAATAGTAGATTATCTTTCCGAAAATGCGGACGCAGTTGTAAGATTCCAGGGAGGAAATAATGCAGGACATACTATAGTAGTAGATGATGAGGTTTATAAGTTAAATTTGCTACCTTCCGCTGTTTTAAGGACAGGTAAAATATCCATAATAGGAAACGGCGTTGCCCTTGATCCATATGCTCTAATTTCAGAAATAGAGTCATTGAGAGTTAAAGGAATGGATATCAATCCTAACAATTTGGTGGTATCGGAAAGCTGCCCATTAATACTCAGCGTGCATAAGGAAAAAGAAAAGCTGTTTGAAGATCTAAATAAAAATTACAAAATTGGCACGACAAACAAAGGAATAGGGCCATGTTATGAAGATAAAGTTGGAAGAAGGGCTATACGCCTTTGTGACTTAGAAAACGCAGATGAGCTCAACAAAAGGTTAGATACTCTTTTGAATTACCACAATGCTATCAGGAAAGGCCTAAGCTATCGGGTGATAAAGAAAGAAGAAATGTTAAGGGAAGTTGGAGAGATTGCAGAAAAGATCCTTCCATATAGAAAACCAGTGTGGAAAATATTGGATGACTTTGTGAAAGAAGGCAAGAAAATAATATTTGAAGGCGCCCAAGGGACATTTTTAGACATTGACCATGGAACGTACCCTTTCGTTACTTCAAGTAATACCATAGCATCACAAGTAATGACAGGCTCAGGATTATCCTCCAATGCTTACGTTATTGGTGTAGCAAAAGCTTACACAACAAGAGTAGGCAACGGCCCATTCCCTACTGAGCAAAGAAATGAAGTAGGAAATAGCTTATTCACTATAGGCAAGGAGCTTGGAACAGTAAGCAATAGAAAAAGACGCTGTGGGTGGTTTGATGCAGTTTTAGTACGCCAGGCAGTACAACTCTCTGGAGTTTCAAGTATTATATTAACTAAATTAGATGTCCTTGATTCTTTTGATAAAATTAAGATATGTACTGGTTATCAGTACAGTGGAAAAATGTATGATTATTTACCCGCATCACATTCAATACAAGAAGAATTAGAGCCAATATATGAAGAATTTCCTGGCTGGAAAGAAAATACTCAGGGTGAAAAGTTAGCTGAGGAGTTACCTGTTAACTTGATAAAATATGTAAAAAGAGTAGAAGAATTAATAGGTATACCGATTCATCTGATTTCGGCCGGTCCAAAAAGAGAGGATGTCATTAAACTTAAAGATTTTAAATTTTCTGAGAGCGTCCTTGTATCTTATTGACTGTGACCTAATAAAAAACACTTAATTTACAAAAAGACACTCGCATAACTTTAAAATATGAGTTTATTACACAAAACAGCATTGTATTATGAATGTATGGTAAGGGTAAATTCAGCATATAATGAAAAGCAAAGAAGTATAAATTCAAGTCCAACACTTGCAGTTATTTTCAATACTTCATCATCAAAGTTAGTGTAAAGCAAGACTTTAATAGCTTGGTTGTTTTTAAAGGGGAAACATATCGTTAGAGTAATGTACAGATAGGAAGTGTGATATGCTGAATGCAATTACTAGTTATTTTAAGAGTTTCTTTAAAGAAAATAAAGCAACAAAAGCAGAAGAAATAAATAATCAGCCTATAGATACTGGACGAGCTGTAGGACTAGAAAAGAATATATCTTAACAGATGTCTGTTCTTTAGTAGACAATTTATATGTATTGCAGAATCTTGTTTTTCATAATGAGAAAGAACTAGGCGAATACGTCAATTCTATTGTGCTGCCTACATTTACATGTCTCGAAGAAAAGATCAAAAAAGTAAAAGAAATTTCTTCCAGTAAAAACCTTGCGCTCTAGAGCTTTGCCGCCTAATCATAGAAAATAACAACTTTCATAAAAAGTTAAATAATTTTGCTAAAAATTTTAGCAGCATACCTGGTTATGTCCATTCTCAATTAAAAAAAATAATGACAGATTTTAGACTAGGAAATCTGGAAAACAAAATATGTTTTTTAGAATTTTTAAAAGAAAAAACGAGCTTCGATGTTATATTGTCGAATTTTTGAAAAAGCTCTAGATGGCGTGTTTATAGCCTAATAACTGATACAGACTTTAAACAAACTCATATGGAAAAAGCAGTGGATGAAGAAGGTGAACCTTTTAGTGAAAACTTTAGAAGAGATATAAATAAATAAAATTAATACAGGAGGGAAAAAGTATTGCAAATAGGTATTTTGAAGAAAAAGAAGTAGCTTTTCAAGTCTACTGTGAAGAAACTGACAATGCTAGTAGAGCCTTAAACGTTAATCTTATTAACCATAATGGAAATAAGCTAATTAAGAATCAGTGATATTTTACAGTAAGAGAAAAATGTCGGCGAGTTGAAGATTTATTGCAATAAAAAGTATGGCATACGCGCTCATTGAGAAGATGAAAAAAGATATTATGAATTTGAAGAAGGTACGTGTTATGAAATGACAAGCAATTGGTCCATAAAAGATTAGTCTGGAAGGGTGGTTTTAATTTTACCATGGTTACGGATGTGAGTAGTGAAGGCATAACTAAAATAGTAAAGTTTGGTGGTGAAAAACCTAATGGAGAAAATTCTGAACTATCGCTAGAGAAAAATAAAGAATTAATAGAACGAAATGAGGAGTTGTACATTCAAGGTCTTTTTTTACATAATGCTGTGGAGAAATTCCTAGGATCTCAATGTGGAAAAAGTTTAATAGATAAGAAGCACAATCCTGCATCATTGCCTGGTATGATACCTACTAGAGGGAATACTAACAGTAACCCTACCACTTTTCTTCTTTACAAGGGTAAAGAATTACCAAATGCAATAGGTGAAGTTATAAAAGATTTAGAGGGCATCACTTACGTACCAAATAATAATTATAAGCTTGATTATATCAACCAAGTTAATAATAGTTGTAATGGACGTGAACCAGGGGTATAATAAAAGTAAGCAGTGCAACTTCCGTTGTTAGATGTATATCTGGTGGTTGGAGCTTATATTAAATTCTCCATCTTATATTGAGGGTCAGATGCGATACCATATACTCTATTTGGTGGGGCAATTTTGTTTTCTATACCAAAAGTAATACCTTCAATTATTGCTGTAAGTACTTTTTCAAGGTTACAATCTGCCCCGGGAACACGGTGTTCTAGACGGCACTTGCTGCCGAGACAGGGAATCCTTATTGCAGCAGTTCTATTGTTCATGCCCCAACTAATTGTAGTTGGTGTGTGAATATCCGGATACTGAAACCTTAAATATGAATCATCACTTGGAGCGAAGAATGACATGTGTTCTTTCATCATAGCACATAACCCACCAATACCATGAATCAAGTAATCACTGTACTTCTGTTCATTACAGTAAAATAAATTACTGTTGGTTGAATCCACTAAATTAACATGCACATTTAATGCACTGCCTGCTCTATCCAAATAGGGCTTTGCTTTAAAAGAAGTATTCCCGCCAAGTTTTTGTGCTGTTTCAGTAAGTAATTCTTTTGCTAAGTAAAAATGCTTGATTAAGTTGTTAGAATCATTATAACAACCACTTTTTATCTCATATTGATGTATAGAACTCTCTTTCTTACAGGAAAAACCAAGCAAAGCTATTTTATTTTTAACACTATTAAGAAATAAATGCTCTCTCTCTAT
The DNA here is from genome assembly GCF_002204235.2 of Wolbachia endosymbiont of Wuchereria bancrofti. Lineage (NCBI taxonomy): Bacteria > Pseudomonadati > Pseudomonadota > Alphaproteobacteria > Rickettsiales > Anaplasmataceae > Wolbachia > Wolbachia endosymbiont of Wuchereria bancrofti. The sequence continues at coordinate 15,738 of NZ_NJBR02000082.1, read as the reverse complement.
TCCTTCAGTATAAAATTCTAATTCAATGCCAAATTCAGTACAACAATTCAAATTATTTAATATAATCATAGATTTGTTTCAGTAAATTCGCATTAAGTTAGCTATATTTATATGAATACTTTACTTTTTTATCAATAAATTTAATATCTCATTTATACATAATGTATTATCATTTTTTTAGCATGTTGCTAATCCTTGACACAAGTGACGTTTTATTTATTGAAATAAAAATGATCAATTTTAGTGCTTTTATACCCTTTACAACTCATTAAAAATCACCATAATTTTTAGTGTGTATTAAGTAGTATTAGCTTTTCGCAGCAGGCTATTGATTATCTTATATTTTTCTAGTATTGCTTTTGTCTTGGTGTAGTGTATGAGCTTAATTAATCCTAAGGTTTCTGCTATGTTTTTCGATCAAATTGCTACAGCAACAGATCATAATATTGCTTGGGAAAAAATCCAAAATCTCCTTTATAACCTTTATGGGGAAGCAACATATAACAGTTGGTTAAGTTCACTTAAATTTGTTAGTAGTAGCAATGGAGAAGTTTTGTTATCTGTGCCAACAAGATTTATAAAAGAGTGGATTACAGTTCACTACATGGAAAAAATATTATTATTATGGCAGAATGAAGATAAAAGTATATGTTCTATTGATATTCAAGTAACCGAAGAAAAGAATCCAAGTTCTAGCATCATATCAAAAAATAAAGAGGAAAGTGTTAATAATCTTGGTTCGCCACTAGATCCAAGATTTACCTTTGATAACTTCGTAGTGGGAAAGCCAAATGAATTAGCATTTACAGCCGCAAAGCGTGTAGCAGAGTCCATAGATCCAATACCTGGTAGCAATCCTCTGTTTCTATATGGTGGAGTGGGGCTTGGTAAAACACATTTAATGCATGCTATAGCTTGGCACATAGTCAATTCTCCATCAGCAAAAAGAAAAGTGGTATATTTATCAGCAGAGAAATTTATGTATCAATATATTACAGCACTACGAAGCAAAGACATTATGTTATTTAAAGAACAGTTTAGATCTGTAGATGTACTGATGGTAGATGATGTGCAATTTATCAGTGGTAAAGATAGTACACAAGAAGAATTCTTTCACACTTTTAATGCATTGATAGATCAAAACAAACAATTGGTTATATCAGCTGATAGATCCCCTAGCGATCTTGATGGAGTAGAAGAAAGAATAAAATCACGTCTAGGTTGGGGATTAGTAGCAGACATTAATGAAACAACTTTCGAATTAAGACTTGGTATACTGCAAGCCAAAGTGGAGCAAATGAATATGTATGTTCCACAGGATGTCCTAGAATTCTTGGCAAGGAACATAAGATCTAATATAAGAGAATTAGAAGGGGCATTAAACAAAGTTGCTCATACTTCACTGATCGGAAGGAGTATGACAGTAGAATCAGCCAGTGAAACTCTAATGGACCTTCTTAGATCAAATCATAGGTCAATTACAATAGCAGAAATACAAAAGAAAATAGCTGAGTTTTTTAATATAAAGGTTACAGATATGCATTCCAATAGAAGACTCCGTGGTCTTGTAAGACCAAGGCAAATAGCTATGTATTTTGCCAAGAAATTTACACATAAAAGCCTGCCAGATATTGGAAGGAGCTTTGGTGGCAGAGATCACGCTACTGTTATACATGCAGTGAAACAAATAGAAAACTTCATAAAAACTGACTCAGAATTTGCTGATGAAATCAATCAATTAAGAAAAATGTTTAAGTAGAGTTCTTGAGGTTGTAGCTTTACTCAATTTATCTCAAGCTTAAAGTCTTCCGTTAGCTTTGCAGAATACATTTCCTCATTATTTTGATCATAGAAAGTAAATTCATGATCATCTAAGTTTAATATTGAAAAACCGAAGCCAAAAAAGTTTTTAACTTCATGTGCTAAGTAGTTTTTACCATTTGAGTAACTAAACTCTATGTTTTGGTAAACAGGTTCCTGATCTTGAGCGTGTAATAACGCACCACCATTTCCAACTATAATCTGATCTGGCACATTGTTCATTAATAAAACTTGAGCTATATGAATATGTCCAGAAACTATGGTAGCGACATTGTTGGGAAATTTATCCCCAAAAGCTTCAATCTGTGTAAGATTGCCATGGCTTTTTAATGTCAGAAATTCCTTTTTTGGAGATCTCCAAAGCGGTCTGTGAGTTAAAAACCACGTGGGCTTATCAGAACTATCTTGTGTTAATTTATCAAATTGTTTCTCAAAAGCATCAATTGTACTTTGAGTTGTAAAAATATCTTCACCAGATGAAGAGTCAAAAATAAAAAACTTCATCGGTCCAATATCTAAAAACCAGCCAGGAACAAATTTTTTACATTTTTCAGACGAGAAAGGGTGTGAATCTAGGTACCTAAACCATCCTTCATAAGCTCTATCACAATTCTCATGGTTTCCTCTAACAAAAAGAAAGGAGGATTGTAATAAAATGTCTTTTGCAGGCTCAAACCAATCGGCGTACCAAGCTTCTTTATTGTACCCATAAATATTGCCACACTTCTGTGCATTTCTACATTTCGTTTTTCTATAATGATAATCGCCAACGTGGACAATTAAGTCTGGCTCATGAAGAGCAATAGAATCTAAATTTTTTTTAAAAGGCCAGCTATCTACTGAGTTACATTCCTGTTGAAATAACGCATTTATTCTGCAGCCTGTATCACCAATAAAAGCAATTCTGCTAATCTTTTCTGGTAATATAGGAACTTGTATACCGTCAATACTAATGTTTTGAGCACCTGTTTCTACTATCAGTTCACAAATTGTTTCAGTATGATCACCATTATTAATTGAGCTACGATTTAACATCTCTACTCCTTCGTCATCAACATAAGCAACAGGACAAGTATTACTGTCTATGATTGCACGTACGCTTAATTTATTGTCTGGAATAACCTGAGACCACGTGTATAATATTTGTGCCTGGATAGAATGAAAGCTGGTTACAAAAGATAAAGCTAAAAAAATAAAGGTATTAATATTCATTTGTATAGAAACTCAAATTAAAAATTAGTGATAAAATCATCTTAAATAATTGAAATTTATGATCACAAAATTCACAACTGAATTATATAGGCAATTCTTAAATTATTCTAGTATCAGATTGACACTTTAGATGAAAAATTCTAAAATGATTAAGTAATTTAAAATGATTATATAAAAACTAGAATAAAATGCGGTCGTGGTGAAATTGGTAGACACGCAGCGTTGAGGTCGCTGTGGCTCATAAGGCCTTGGAAGTTCAAGTCTTCTCGGCCGCACCATATTTTCGTCGTTGTTTAATGTAGGTGAAATGTTTATAGGAAACCGAGATAAAAATAAAGTAGAGAGGGCCATTAGCGAAATTAGGCGCGGCCTACCAATTATAATATATGATAAAAGTAATTATCTATTGGTTGCTGCTGCCGAGACTTTAGAGAAAGACTTGTTTAATCAGTACGAGCTTATCTCAGGTAAAGTATATGTTATTCTACCTTCAAGTAAGGTAACGTGCATATTTCAAAATGTGGAGCATAGTAGCAAACGCTTATTGATAAACAATTTTGATGAACTATTTCATTTAGTAAACTGTTCAAAAGAAGATCATACGAAGGAATTACAATGTTCAAAGGCAATAGATGAATGCGCTATTGCTTTGCTAAAATCTTCAGAATTGTTGCCATACGCATTAGTGGTTGATGTAAACTTCAAAGATGAACATGAAATGCGAGGCTGGTGTGAAAAAAGTGATGTAATTGCACTAGACGTGCTATTTATAAATAGCTTTCAAAAAAACCAGGATATATATGAAGTATGCAAAACACCATTATTTTTAAAACAGACTCAAAAAGTAAACATCATATCTTATAGGACCTATAATGGCAGAAAAGAACATTACGCAATTATTATTGGCAATCCAGGTAAAAACAGTGAACCATTAGTAAGAGTTCATTCTTCATGCTATACGGGCGACTTATTAGATAGCTTGTCATGCGATTGCAGAAGTCAGTTACATCAAGCAATTCAAATAATGACTGACTCTGGGAATGGTATTATACTATACCTGATGCAAGATGGTAGAGGCATTGGTTTAACTAACAAGTTAAGGGCATATGATATGCAAAGGAAATATAACCTTGATACTGTGGATGCAAATAGAATATTGGGTTTTGAAGATGATGAGAGAAGTTTTGCTGTTGCAGCTGAAATGCTCAAGAAATTAGGCGTCAAAAAAATCCAGCTACTTACAAATAATGGTAGAAAGCTATCAGAGTTGAAAAATAATGGTATAGAGGTCACAAGATGTCTACCACTTATTATGGAACGTAACAAGTATAACGATTCGTATATAGAAACAAAATTTAGCAGGTTAGGTCACAGATTAAGAACTTTTTAGCTTTTTTGTTGTAACTACTTTGTTAATTTACTATGTTCATTAATATAGGTTAAGATTTTTAAGAATATCAAGATGCTAAAATTCTTTAAACGCGAAAAAAGTAATGATTCATTAGATAAGGATATAGATTGGAATTCAAGTCGCTACAGCACAGTTATTGCTCAGAGAAATATTTTACTTCTATTTACACTAATATTATTAGTGGCAATTTTTATAGGCATATTAGCTATATTTAAGATTAGCACTAGCAGCACTATTGAACCATTCGTTATAGAAATTGAAAAAAAATCAGGAATAGTGCAATTAGTCGACCCTGTCACAGTAAAACAATATTCTGCGGATGAGGTACTAAACAATCATTTTATTGCAGAATACATAAAAGCAAGAGAAGTTTTTGATCCATATAACTACAATTATAACTATTATACAAAAGTGAGATTGTTTTCCTCACCTAATGTATATAATGAATTTAAGAACTATATAAGATTACAAAATATGGATGACCTTTTGAATTTATATTCAGGCTTTGTCAAAAATGATTTTAAGATTCGATCAACTCAGAAATTAGATGACGATACTTTTCAGGTGAGATTTACTGTAGAATTTACACGAGAAGATGGAAGTTCTATAAGGAAAAACAAGATAGTTATCATGTCATACAGGTATGCACCACTTGAAATGAATGATCAGCAAAGATATGTTAACCCGTTAGGGTTTCAAGTTACTTCTTATAGGGTAGATGATGAATATGTATAGAGTATTATTAGTTTTAGCTTTACTGACAAGTAGCAATTTAAATGCGTCAATCAACTACAGTAAGCCCATTTCCGTAGACAGTAGAATAAAAACTTTTGTGTACAGCCCTAACGAAGTGTTCACGGTTATTTTTAGTCAAGGTTACTATTCTTATATTGAGTTTGCAGAAGGAGAGAAAGTTAAAAATATTGCTGTTGGCGACGCATCAAGTTGGAAAATTAGCCCTTATGACAACAAATTGCTTATTATGCCATTTGAAGTTAGTAGCCGCACTAATATGATTATCACGACAACTAAAAAAAGGAATTATATTTTTGATTTAATCTCAAGGCCAAACTACGATAAATACCCAGATACTGATGCTGAGAAAGTGAGTCATGATTATTCTGCTGAAAAAGATATATCTTACGTAGTACGTTTTTATTACCCTAAAGAAGAAGATGAATTTGATATTGATTTAGATGAAATATCAGCACCTACTCAAATGCAATATGTTGTAGATAAGCCAGAGAAGGTAATACAGGAAAATGATACGAAATACAATTATACATATATCGATGAAGGTGGCAATGCGGATATGATACCGATTGAGTTATTTGATGATGGCTATTTAACCTATTTTAAATTCAGGGATAGTAATAAGATACCTCAGATTTTTGCAAAAGATGGTAAAACTAGACTGCCTTGTAAAAGGTTATTGTTTGATGGTTATGTTATAATAAAAGGGGTACATAAGAAGTTGTTCATGCGTTACGAAAATGATGAAGTTGAAATCATAAATAGGTCACTTTAGTTGTGGTACATGTAATATGAATAAAGAAGGGCGTAATAATTCAGAAAATGAATCAGAAATAGAGAGCAAGGTAGTAACAGTTGGCTCTAATCAAGGTCACAGAGCATTAATGGTTATTATTTTAGTGGTTCTGGTCGGCGGAGTATATTATTTCTATTTTAGACCTTCTTCCAATGAAGAGAATGTAGAGATCATTAAAAAAGAAGAAATAAAGCAAAATGTTCAAGAGTTGAAAGGAAAGTTGGAACAAGTTCCAGAAAATACAATAGTCCCTGAAAGGACGATTACTGATTCCTTGCCACCTTTACCTCCTCTTACTATGCCACAAGTTATACCAGAAGTAAAGCAGACTAAAAAAGAAGGAGTAGTAAAAAAAGAAGAAGAAAAATCAAAAGAAGCCTCTGTGTCCAATATACCTGTCTTGCCAAAGCAAAACTTTCCTTATGGTAGCACTACTAGCAACTTACCTACCTCATTTCCTACAATAGGAAGCGGTGGTTATCCTAAAGATAGGCGTGGCACACAAATGTTAGCAATTTCAGCTAGTGATAACAAAGAAGACAAGACTGCCGATACCATTTTATCCAACACTTCAGCACAGGCAAGCATAGCTACCAGAGTGGGAAAACTCGTGTTTATGATCACTCAAGGCAAAATTATCGATGCTGTTCTTGAAACTGCAATAGATTCTGATCTACAAGGAGTGCTGCGTGCCGTAGTTAGTAGCAACGTTTATGCAGAAACTGGTGATACAGTTTTAATACCCAAAGGTTCAAGATTAATAGGCGGTTATTCATTTGATTCGGATGTTACAAGAGCCCGCATAAACATAAATTGGAATAGGATCATTCTTCCTCATGGAATAGATATTGCTATTTCATCACCTGGTACTGATGAGCTTGGTAGAGCAGGGATAGCTGGAATAGTTGATAACAAAATAGCAAGTGCATTATTTTCTTCAATATTGCTTGCAGGTGTCTCAATTAGTTCAGCTGTTATAGGGCAAAAGGCCCCTAATCTTATCGATACGTTAACTGCCGTAGATGCAATACAATCCATTACTGCAACTGAAATAGATACTTTCCCACTCAAAGGTACTATTATTAAGGGTCTACAGGACGATAGTACAGCTAAAAGTATAGTCGAGAACGCACTAGGAGAAAAGTGGAGACTGGACCTTGGGGCTATTGGAAGAGTTCGTGATGCTCAAAACGAGCAAGATTTGCTGAGAATATTTAAAAAGGAAATAGCAGAATCGCTAGGAATTGGGGAAGACAAGGTGAACATAGGCCTAGAAGATGTAAGCCAACTGTTAAGACCTATTCAGAGAAAAAACAAGTCTGTTTATGAAGAAGCAATTGGAAAATCAATCGATGATTTCTCTAAAGATATGCGAGATATAGTCAACAGATCTACAGATAAAAAACCAACTGTTTACGTTGATCAAGGTACCGCATTAAAAGTATTTGTTAACCAAGATATAGTATTTCCTCCACAAGCAATATTAAATCAGTGAAATGAACTATGCTGCACTTGACACATATTTAGAGCCATTACAAGGCATATTTCAAGAGGAAGGCGTAAATGAAATATCAATAAATAAGCCAAAGGAAGTCTGGATTGAAAATCGCAGCGAAATAAGGTGTGAAAAACTAGAAATATTCGATCTTAACCATCTAAAATCTCTTGGCAGACTAATTGCTCAAGCTACAGAACAAAAACTTAGCGAAGAAGCACCATTACTTTCAGCCACACTACCGAATGGTTATCGTATACAGATAGTATTCCCGCCAGCATGTGAGCCTGATAAAGTAGTCATGTCAATTCGTAAGCCCTCCGGTCTACAATTAGCATTGGACGATTATGAAAAAATGGGAGCTTTTTCTGAAACTGCTATAGAAGTAATTGATGGTCCAGTGAATCGCCACCTGAATTTACTGTTAAAGCAAAAGAAAATAAAAGAGTTTTTAGAATATGCTGTAATGAACAAGAAAAATATCATAATCAGTGGTGGAACTTCTACCGGTAAAACCACTTTTACTAATGCTACTTTACGTGCTGTTCCAGCTGAAGAAAGAATTATCACTGTTGAGGATGCAAGAGAAATCGTTTTGAATGATCATCCAAACAGAGTGCACCTCATTGCCTCCAAAGGAGTGCAGGGTAGGGCAAAAGTGACCACTCAGGACTTGATAGAAGCGTGCTTACGTTTAAGGCCAGATAGGATAATAGTTGGTGAGCTCCGTGGAGCAGAAGCTTTTAGTTTTCTTAGGGCAATAAATACTGGTCACCCTGGATCAATATCAACCCTTCATGCGGATAGTCCAATAATGGCCCTCGAGCAAATAAAATTGATGGTCATGCAAGCAAATCTTGGCATTCCTCCAGATCAGATTATACCATATATTAGAAATGTGATTGATATTGTTATCCAGCTAAAAAGAACTAGTGGGGGCAAAAGAAGCATTTCTGAGATATTATTTACTAAATCTTCGAATGAAAATGCTTAAATTTACACATAATTAAGAAAAAGTAGTTTATGAGTCACAGCGGGAACCATCTACGCAATATTTTAATAGGGGGTGTTGTGGCTTTTAGTATACTAGAATTTTGTTTCTATTTGTCTGGTATACTGTTTTATCTATTTGTTGATGGTCCAGATGGTTTGGACTTTAAGGCAATTCGCCCTGGATTGACGCCTTTTCCTCAAGCTCTTTGGCCAACAATTTTTGATCATATACAAAATTGTTGGCATCATCCAGAGTTATATAGCCTCGAGCTTAAGATCAAATTAATTATATCTTCTGCATTGCCTATTGTTGTTTTAATGATTATTTTGTGGAATTTAAGAGAAAGAATAATCGAGTGGCGGCCGTTTAGAAAGAAAGAATCACTCCACGGAGACTCAAAATGGGCGTCAGAGAAGGAGATACGAAAGGCAGGGTTAAGAAGTAAAAAGGGGCTATTGCTTGGTAAGGATAAAAGAGGCTACTTCATTGCTGATGGATATCAACACGCGTTGCTATTTGCGCCTACAGGTTCTGGTAAAGGTGTTGGTTTTGTAATTCCTAATTTATTATTTTGGACTGACTCAGTAATTGTACACGACATAAAATTAGAAAACTATGAAATAACAAGTGGTTGGCGAGAACGACAAGGGCAAAAAGTATACGTATGGAATCCAGCGCAGCCAGATGGAATAAGCCACTGCTATAATCCATTAGAATGGATCAGCGAAAAACCTGGACAAATGGTTGACGATGTGCAGAAAATAGCCAACTTGATTATGCCTGAACAAGACTTTTGGCAAAATGAAGCAAGAAGCTTATTTGTTGGAGTAGTATTATACCTACTTGCCGCACCAGAAAAAGTTAAGTCTTTTGGTGAAGTTGTGCGCACGATGCGTAGCGATGACGTAGTTTACAATCTTGCTGTTGTTTTGGACACAATGGGCAAAATAATACATCCTGTAGCATATATGAACATTGCTGCTTTTTTGCAGAAAGCTGACAAAGAAAGGTCAGGTGTCGTCTCAACCATGAACTCATCTCTTGAACTATGGGCAAATCCATTGATTGATACTGCAACTGCATCAAGTGACTTTAATATTCTAGATTTTAAGAGGAAGAAAGTTACAGTTTATGTTGGATTAACTCCAGACAACTTAAACAGGTTAAAACCTTTAATGCAAGTTTTTTACCAGCAAGCAACTGAGTTCTTGTGTAGAAAACTGCCGTCGGATGATGAGCCTTATGGCGTGTTGTTTTTAATGGATGAGTTTCCAACACTTGGAAAGATGGAGCAATTTCAAACAGGTATTGCATATTTTCGTGGCTATAGAGTTAGATTATTCCTAATTGTTCAAGATACTGAGCAACTTAAAGGAATATACGAAGAAGCGGGAATGAACTCCTTTTTATCAAACTCAACTTATAGAATAACTTTTGCAGCTAATAACATTGAGACAGCTAACTTAATATCGCAACTTATAGGAAACAAAACTGTACAACAAGAATCATTGAACAAACCTAAGTTTTTAGACTTGAATCCTGCATCAAGATCGTTGCATATCTCTGAAACGCAAAGAGCATTGTTGTTACCTCAAGAAATTATTATGTTGCCACGTGATGAACAGATAATTTTGATAGAGTCGACTTACCCAATTAAATCAAAGAAAATCTTATACTACAGTGATAACACTTTCACAAGAAAACTACTCAAGCAGACTTGTGTACCTACACAGGAGCCATATGACCCAAACAAAGTTTTTTCCGGTGCTAACAAAAGTAAGGTTGATAACGAAGAAAACAACGCTACTGAAGGGCCTAATACTGCTGATTATCCTGTTGAGGCCCAAACTAAAGATGCAGTATACGATGAATCAGAGATCGATGATGAGCTTAAAGAAGAAGAGATCGATGATGAAGATGTTGACGGGTTTGATGATGAGGGAGATTATGGCAAACTTAAAGGCGACGATAAACCTAAAGAAGAAAAATATGATGATGAATTCGATGACGAATTTGAAGATGAAGATGATGATGATAAACCAAAAAGTAATGGAAAGTAAAGTCAACTTTGTTTTGTTCTTTTAGCTCAGAAAACAGGTTATGTAAATTGTTAAACTTTTCATATTAATCCATTTTTAATTAATTAGTATTAAATTAGCTAATTTAAATTAGGGGAGTATAATGAGTAATAAAAAAACATTAGCGGTTACAGCATTTGCTTTATTGTTGTCACAACAGTCTTTTGCAAGTGAAACAGAAGGATTCTACTTCGGTGGTGGATACCATGGTCAATTTTTTAATAGCATGAGTGAACTACAAGCAAAAGGTGATAAGGTATCTGTAAATGATGTGGGTAATTTGGGAACAAAAGGTCAGTTTTTAAGCAAATATCAGCCAAGTTATAACCCTCTTTTTGCTGCAAACATGGCATTTGGTTATGAAAGAAAATTAGGCAACAACAGCTATAGAAGTGAATTAGAAGGAATGTATTCTTCTATAGAAGTGGATAATATTGGCTTAGAAGGCAACAGAATAAGCATATCACACTTAAAAGATATTGGTGAAGGCAATAACAAAAAAACTTATGGGTATGGTATTCAAGTCAGTAACGACAAAGTTGAGAATGCATCTGTAATGGCTAATGCTTATTACTATTGGAAAAATGACGGTCTCTCTTTTTCACCTTACGTTGGAGCTGGGGTTAGTACAACAAGGATGAAGATGTTTGGAACAACATCAATAAGGCCTGCATACCAAGTGAAGGCTGGCTTCGGTTACAGCATAAATGAGAGTGTAAATATGCACATCGGGTATAGATATTTTGGCGTTATTGGCAATAATTTTAACCTTACGACACAAGCATTGAACCAATTAAACAATGATGGTAGCCGTGTAAGCCAGGTATTCAATAAGGATCACCCAGCATCAGATCATCAGACAGGTAGTATAAATATAGGTAGTACATTATTTGCCACACACGGTATAGAAGCTGGTCTTACTTTTCATTTTGCTAGCAAGGCTTAAACATGTTGTTCTTCTAGAGAGGATGATAGCTTTTCTTAATGTTATTCCAGTGCCCTCTTCTTGTTATCCAAATAACCAACACTGGAATCTAGAAAAAGGAAATATGAATGCCAGTGTCAAGCACTGGTACAGCAAAGTAGAGGGATGACAGTACAGGATGACAGAGATAATACAAGAAAACATTAGCTATGTTCTTTTTATAACAATGCACCTTTTCATCCCTGCTAAATCATACATGTATTCCTGAAAAGCTAGCTCATACGAGGAAACTATTTTGTCAATATCATTTTGATCTTCGCCTATTTCCAGTATTGCAAACCCATTTTTCTTAAGGCACCTTTTCAATATTGGAAAAATACTTAAGTAACAGCTTAAGCCGTCAATTCCACCATCAAGAGCAATTTTTGGCTCTTTTTGCACTTCAGCTTGCAGGTCTTTTAATTTGCCTCTTCTAATATATGGAGGATTGCTGATTATAAGATCGAATAAGCCTTTGCACTCTGTCCAAGAACTTGGAAACATTTTAGCTCTGCCAAGTAGATTATGTTTTTCCATATTCTGACAGGCAACTTTATATGCTTTCAAGCTTTTTTCAAAACCGACACCAACAGCATGTTCATATTCACTAAGTACGGATATCAATAAACAACCTGTGCCTGTACCAAAGTCTGCAATTTCCATTTCCTGCTTCTTGTTTGGATAATATTTTAACGCTGCTGAGACTAGTGTTTCACTATCTGCTCGTGGATCTAAAACGTGCCGATTGACTATAAAATTCTTACTCCAGAATTCACGGTTGCCTATTATTTGCGATATTGGGTACCTTTCTGCTCTTTTTTTCGTTAACTTCCAAAATAGCTGTTCTTTTTTTATCGGTACTTGATCAGCGTAGTTCATAATTATGAACGATCTTTCTACGTCAAGAACATGCTGCATAATGATTTCACAGTCCAAATAAGGTGATTCAACTTTACGAGATGATAATAGCTTTGATCCTTCTTGAATTAGAGTGCTGATTGTTTTCATTATTTCAAAATTTTGCCTTTTTAATCGCATGCAAAGGTTGTAGTTTGAGTCTACTAGAAGAAAAGCATTGTTTTTCTCTCTTGTCACCCCCAGTGTAGCGCATACAATGGGATGATACCCTATGAGAAATATAAAACCTAGGTTAGAGTAACCGCATCAGATCTTAGCGTCAAACAGGTTATAATCTAGTTACTTCAGTTTTACCATTAATGTGCGAAATTTCTTCCAGCTTTGTTGAAGGATTTTCCATTTTCCCAGCTGAGTATCTAATTTATTCTGTATGTTCGACAAGCAAATTAAAGCCAAGTCATAATTTTATCAAATCGTTTTGCTTCATGCACATTATCCGTTAATTCCTCGAATTCTTCTATACCACATGAGCTTCTTATTTCTTACTGCATGCTTTTATATCTCTCTTATTTAGGTTAAATTGTAACAAATCTTCTCCTGATATTCAGCAATTCTCTTTTGATATATATCAATCATTTTTTGGTATGAGTTACCCCTAAATGAATGCTCCTTTTTCTCCTGTATATAAGAACTTTGAAAATCTTTGCGGCGTTTTGTCACGTAGGTTTCTGTATTCCTTATAAGATGCCACTTACATAATACTTCTATCTCTGCGTCTCTATTATAAACATTTCTTCACTCATCATTTGATAGTATTGCTATAGCATCTTCTCTTTTACCATGCAATTTAGGTACTTTTATTGAACGAACTAACATGACTTAGTAAAAAGTCCTTTATGAGTTCTTCTTTTTTTACTTTAGACAATTTCTCTAGGGCAAACTGGTATTTTAAAAGTTCTAAATGCTAGATACTTTTTTGCTTTATTATAAATTCTTAAGAAATTTACTAAACGGGAAAAAAGACAAGAAAAACTCATTAGCTAGTTATTGTTGGCATTTTTAAGTTTAAGTGCCCAGTAGGTGCAATTCACAGCATTAGCTAACAATGTAGACAACAATGTAAAAGACATAAGGTACACATAGTGCAAAAAATTAAACATGAGATGCTAAATACATTAAGTTTTTTTGTCATTTTATCTGCATAGACTGAAGGTAAATAAATAGCTTCAACACTATGGTAAGAAGGCTGACGAAGTTTGCCAAGTAAATTTTTTATACTTTGTTCCTATATTAAAACTTTAACTTCTAACTTGTTATTAGTAATATTATTTATACAAATAACTATGATTTATGCCTGAGCTTGGGAATATATTGCTACTGTTATCCTGCTTGTTGTCCTTAACATATCTATTTCTACCGCTCAATTCTTACCGATTCATTACCACTGCCATATTCTTCTGTATATCAGTATCAATGACTATTTTGATTTACTGCCACATTATAAACGATTTCTCACTCGAAAACGTATATTACCACTCTCATACGACAAAACCTTTGATCTATAAAATCTGTGGCGTTTGGGGAAATAAAGAAGGGTCCATGTTGCTTTGGACCTTAGTGCTTACTTTTTACCTATTTCTAATGGATATTTTTATTGGTGATAACAGTGAATTGAAGAAAGTATCCTTGATCATTCAAGGCTTGATCTGCTTTTGTTTTTCGCTGTTTACTTTACTTAAGTCCAATCCTTTTACTAAAATGCCAAGCATAGAAACAGATGGCCTTGGTTTTCATCCGATATTGCAGGACATAGGTCTTGCCATTCACCCACCAATATTATATTTGGGGTACCTTGGATTTAGCGTTCCCTTTTCGCTCTCTATAGCTGGGTTAATTACAAACATCGAAGGAGATATTTGGGCTAAAATTGTCAGGCCCTGGGTACTTGTTTCTTGGTCGCTACTTACCTTGGGTATTAGCCTTGGCAGTTGGTGGGCATACCGCGAACTTGGTTGGGGTGGATTTTGGTTTTGGGATCCAGTAGAAAACGTTTCTTTAATGCCATGGTTAATTGCAGTAGCACTGACGCATCTGTTACTCGTGGTACGAAATTTCAATATTTTAAGGAACTTTGCCATTTTGCTTACGCTCACAACTTTCATATTGAGTGTAACTGGAACATTTTTAGTCCGCTCTGGAATACTCGCTTCAGTTCACACATTTGCAGACGATCCAGGATATGGGCTGTATATACTAGCTTTACTTGGTGTAATTACAGCCAGTAGCTTAGCAATATTTGTAGCATTTACGAAAAAGAGTGGATCTCTTACATTACCACCTGTCATCCAAGTAGCTGATATTGGGATCCAGGGAAAAAGTATGCAGTCACATGCTGGTATAACACCAAAGAACACACCAAAGCAAAACTTTCCTATTTTGTCCCGCTTTACAATGATGCTAATGAACAATTTACTATTGATTACTGCCTTTTTCATCGTGTTTATTGGCACTTTATACCCTACAATGCTTGAATATTTAACCGGTGAACTTATTTCAGTTGGAGCACCGTACTACAATTCCTTATTTAATCCTATTGCACTGGCTATTCTAGTGCTTACCATGGTAGGACAATACTGCCGTTGGCAGGGGAATAGCCTGTTGCCAATATTCCATGAATATAGACTCTCATTCTGTAGTGCTGCAGCTATCTTACCGTTTATCTTTCACATGGAGCTAATGATTATGCTATCAATTACAATCTCCATGGCACTATTAGTCTTTGTTTTAGAAGCATACAGCAAAAGAATTCGTTTATTTAAAGTGGCATTTAGTGAATCAATTTCATTAGCAAGAAGGGTTTCCAAGTCTTATTATGCTATGATGTTAGCTCATGCTGGGGTAGCAATTCTAGTACTTGGTATAGCCTATTCAGTTGGTTGGCAAGAAAAAAAAGAAAATTACCTAAAAATAGGAGATAGCATAACAGTCAATAAATTCAAAATTACTTTACGAAATACTGAATTTATAAAAAAGAAGAATTTCCATGCGGTGAGAGGCACAATGGATATTAGAAATTTGTTGAACAACAAGATACTAGGTGAAGTAACCCCTGAATATAGATTTTATCTTGTGGAGGGTCAGAAAAATATTGAAAGCAGTATTTACCACAATTTATTTTCTGATATTTATATTGTAATTGGTGAGATTGATAAAAATAAGAACAAAATCGCCACTAAAGTACACTACAAACCTGGAATGCCTATAATTTGGTTTGGATCCTTCCTTATCACTTTTGGCTCGCTCCTTGTTGCTTTGCCCTTATTGAGAAGATTTTGATAGGGCTCCTTTATACTATC
>NZ_NJBR02000081.1:0-17470 GCF_002204235.2 Wolbachia endosymbiont of Wuchereria bancrofti | reverse complement strand
TCTACAGTAAGTAGTACTATGATGAGTAAATTTTCAACAGATCAACAGCTTAGACAAGTACTGAAAAGTCTACAACAATGGAACCTATAACAGTAGCTGTTACCTCACAAACAACAACAGTAACTGAACAAGTAATAACGTCAACTCACGTTTCAATAACAAATTTAGAGGAAACTACACAAACATTATTTTCTATACCAAGTACTAGAGGAATAAAAGAATCAACAACTCCTATGTTTACTACGACTTTATTTTCCTTAATCCACCCTTTCTATACAACCGCTTGACGTGTATAGCAGGTAAACCTAACGAGGCAAGCTGAATCTGTACTTGGAGCAGTGAGTTTTATTGGAATAATAGGAAGATTTATAGTATACAAATACGTTAAAGAATACCGCCATTGTAATACCATTCCTGTATTAGAGCTAGCTAATTTGGATTATGAAAATCAATCACATTCGAATAGCAATAAGGAATTTTTTATCAGTAACAGCAGAACAAGCAGTCTTGAAATAGTGCTAAATGGTATATCAGTAGAAAGCAGTAGCCAATTAAGCAGTTCATCACCCGTAAGCAGTAGAAGTTCAGATTCTAGAAGATTATCTTGTGATAGCAATGATATATCAGGACATCATCTCTAGCTATCGCTTGATGTTTAATAGCACACCATTGACTAGCAGGGAAATTATTTTACTTTCATGATTTTCATGTTAAAATATAATTTCTAGGTGAAATAAGTAGCTGCTGTTGTGTGGTAAACACAGCAGAGGAAAGTCCGGGCTCCAAGGAAAAATAGTGACGGGTAACACCCGCCGGAGGTAACTCCAGTTATAGGACTACAGAAAATTACCGCCTAAATATTCTTAGGTAAGGGTGAAAAGGTGTGGTAAGAGCACACCATAGCAATGGCAACATTGGTAGTCAAGTAACCAACATTAGGAGCAAGATTAAATAAGAGTAGACTTTATGTTTTCTTCATATCTACTCGGGTAAATCGCATGCAGTAAATGGTAACATTTACTCTAGATAAATAGCTACATAAACAGAACTCGGCTTATATTTCACCTAGACATTCATATAAACATAGGTCACGCTATACTTAAAAACATACAAGCATTTTATGCATTGTCCTTAACCTGTTCTGCTTGATAGTCGCTACTATTTTCCCCTACATTAATACTGGAATACTCTTCCTCATCAACATACTCTTTCAGGACATACCCCCTGCCCCAAACGGTTTCTATGTGGCTTTTTCCATCATTTGCACTTTCAAGTTTCTTGCGCAATTTGCACATAAAGACATCAACTATCTTATTATCTGAAGGTTCATCTAAGCCGTTATAAAGATGATCTAAAAACATTTCTTTTGTTAATACTGTTCCTTTACGTAACGCTAGCAATTCTATCATAGAATATTCTTTATTAGTAAGGTGAACTGTTTTACCTTTTACCTCAACGACCCTGTGATCAAAATTGATGTTTATATTACCAATCTTTATCACCGACTCAGGATGGCCTTTAGTACGACGTACTATTGCTTTTATTCGAGCAAGTAGCTCACTCTTATGAAATGGTTTAGTTAAGTAGTCATCAGCACCGTACCCAAGTCCCTTAGCTTTATGATTAACAGCAGATATACATGAAAGTATTAAGACAGGAACTTTAATCTTTGCACTTCTTAACCTTAACAGTATATCATACCCATCAATATCACCAGGTAAGTGTATATCTAGAATAACTAGGTCATAGTGATCCCCATTTGAGGAAACCATATTGTTGTTGTAGTCTTGCGCAGAAGTTACAACATCACAAAAGTGCCCATCAGAAGTCAAAGCGTTAACTACAGTCTTTGCACTGACTTGATCATCTTCAATTAGTAATATACGCATATTTTACACCCCGTAAATAATTTATAATTTTAGTAATATATATAACTAAGGAAAGTAACAAATCAAACTTTTATTGATAAACGGCCAAAATTACTAACAGTAAACATATTATTTCAAAATTATATCAATAGATCTAAAATATAATAGATATGATATATATCATAAGAATAACACTATTTTTAGTAAACATTGAACTAAAGTTATTACCATTAAAAGAATACTTAGGTTAATAAATATTTAACTATCTTATAACCTATATTATATTTTTAATTTACTTATTCTGCTATTCTAAAGTATAAGTAATACTTTTCAGGAACACTGTGTGACAATATCAATTTTAGGTGCTGGTGCATGGGGTACAGCAATTGCAAATTCACTGAGTGGTAAGCAAAATGTAATTCTATGGACTCACAATAAAACCACATTTGAATCAATTAGCAGAACAAGAGAAAGCGACAAATTATTAGGCTGTCAAATTCCTGAAAATATATCAGTGAAATTGGCTATTAAAGAAACAATTAATGCTTCAGCAATGATCTTTGCCGTTCCTACCCAGTCTCTTAGGAAAGTATGTCAGCAATTACACGATTGTAACTTGAAAAAAGATGTAGCAATAATTTTAGCCTGTAAAGGGATAGAAAAATCTACATTAAAACTACCAAGTGAAATAGTAAATGAAGTTTTACCTAACAATCCGGTTGCTATTTTTTCAGGTCCAAGTTTCGCCATAGAAGTTGCAAAAAAATTACCCTATTCAATGGTTCTTGCATGTCAAGATGACACATTAGGTGCAAAGCTAATATCAGAACTACAGCAGGAAAACATAAAATTGCACTTCAGTAGCGATGTTGTAGGAGTACAGATCTGCGCAGCACTAAAGAACGTTTTTGCTATAGCATGTGGAATTGTTCTGGGTAAAAAACTTGGATTTAATGCCCACGCAGCACTGGTAACAAAAAGCATGAATGAAGTAAAGACCTTATATCTAGCAAAAACAGATAGCGTTAGTATAGACATAGATACGCTACTTGGACCTGCATGTCTGGGTGACCTAATTATGACATGTACATCCTTAAATTCAAGAAACCTATCCTTTGGGTTTAAAATAGGTAGTAGTAACAATAGCTTTGATGCTCAGCAGACTCTGTCAGAGGGTAAGTCAGTGATTGAAGGTTTTAGTACCGCTCAATCTGCATTTTATTTAGCAGAGAAACTAAAGATAAAAATGCCTATATGTGAAGCAGTATATAGATTATTGTATGAAAGTGCATCTATAGAGGATGCTATTTCTGTTTTTGTAGGTTAATTTTATAGTTTTGTGTACTGTGAAATTTTTATATAAATTGATATCAACATGGTGGCTATCTGGCACAGTAAAAAAAATGCCAGGCACTGTAGGCAGCTTAGCTGCTTACCCAATTGTTCCCTTAGTACTAAGTGATAAAATTTTAGGTGCAGCAATTATCCTTTTCTTATTCTTAATCGGATTGTGGTCCACAGATAATTATATAAAACATTACCAGACTTCACATGATCCAAAGGAGGTAGTGATTGATGAAGTAGTTGGTCAATTTCTGACAATATTTTTAATTTCAGTATTGCTAAACCAAGAGGTGAATTGCCCTTTATTGCTGTTGTGCTTTCTTTTCTTTAGGTTTTTTGATATAATAAAAACGTGGCCTATAAATTTGATTGATAAAAATATCAAAGGTCCTCTAGGCGTTATGCTGGATGATATTATAGCTGCAATTTTAGCCTGTGTTCCTATAGGGGCTTTTTATTGTCTATTATCTGTGTATGCGGGATAAGAAAATTTACTATTCAAGCTTAGTTATTCAAAATCTAAAAGATTATATACTTTATGCAGCGAATTTATCTAAGTGGGAAGTGCATGACAAATTCGATAATGTTACATTCACAATAAATGGTACTAGAGAGTCATTATTCAATTTTGTGTTTTGTGAAGACCAATGTACTGAGCTTTCTGTACAAGAAACTCTAGACTATCTTAGAGCAAGAGATATAGAAGCAACATGGGTAATGAATTCGCATACAAAGACACAGGGCATTTTAGAAAAGTGTGGAATAAAACACGTTAGCACACCAAAAAAAGTTTTACTTAACATGAAAAACTACTTCTTGCCTGCTGATGTTGTTCCAGGCTTAAAGTTGAACGCTGTAACTAGTAGCAACCTCTTAAAACAGCTAGATTCATATACTTCTAAGATTTTTCACCACAGCATTGGAATTGTTAGCACATTTTTTCGAGGGTTATCAAATTATGATGATAAAAACTCAGGATTAAGATTTTTTCTTGTAACACTAAACGATGAAATTATTGGAACATGCGGTTTTTATATTCAAGACAGCGTAGCTGGTTTTTACAGTGATGGAGTTTTGCCAATTTATAGAAATCGTGGGATAGGTACACAAATGGTTTTAGATAGAATCAAAATAATTCAGCAGCTTGAATGCAAACATGTAGTAGCACATTGCATGAAACCTTCTGTCAACCTTTATAAGAGATTGGGTTTTCAGATATTAGGTAATCTTTACTTGTACACTTCTTCAGCGTAACTTAACATACCCTTACCAAGAGGTTATAAATTTTTACGTCTGTTTTAAAGGTACTATGTTTTTTCTGTACGAAGTAGTTTTATTGTTAATTTTAATATTATTCTTTCTTTCTTATTCTAAATTGAAAGTGGATAATAAAATTAAGAGCCTACAACACCAAAATATTATAATAAATAATTTAATTGATACTGTAGATGATGGGTTTTACATTTGGGATGCAAAAAAACGTATAGAAAAATTTTCTCCTAACTTACTGATTTTACTTAATACTGTTTTTTACTCATTCAATGAGTTTGTAAACTTTTTTGAGCAATCGGAAAGCTTAATTAAAAATTTCACCGAGGCAAAGGAAATAAATAAATCTTTCACTTTGGATTTAAAGTCAAAAGACGGTGAAGTTTACTGTATGTGTTATGGCAGAAGCATAATAGACAATTTTAACAAAGTGATTGGTGTGCTGTTGTGGATAAGAAATATCTCAGACTACAAGATAAAAGCCAATGCACTTGAATTAGAAAATAATAAGCTCACACAAGAAATAGAGAATTATAGAAATATTTTCAACTCTTTGCCGTTTCCAATACTAAAACATGATAAAAATAAAAAAGTAAAGTTTTGTAATTTGTTCTATGATAAATATATAAACAGTTCTCAGAGATTGGCTGTAATTAGTAGCGTCTACAACACAAAATTAGGAAAGCATGTGATCACTTGTAAAAATGAACGCAAGGTCTTTGATTTTATTAAAATTCCAATACGAAGTTCCGGCAGTATGGTAATGTATGGAAAAGATATCAGTGATGCAGAGGGGTTACGTGCTGAATTAGATAGTTATCTGGCTACACAGAAAAATTTACTTGAGGAGCTACCAATTGCTATCGCAATATATAGTAAGAATCAAAAACTAAAGTTTTACAATAACGCTTTTGTAAAAACCTTCCAATTTGACACAAAATTTTTAGTATCTTATCCAACTTATTATGAAATCACGCTTTATCTATTCGAATCTAAAAAGCTTTTAGAAAAAGAAGATTTCCAAACCATTAGTAACCAAAGGCATGAGTTGTTTAAAAAATTATTTGGGCCACATAATGATACGATCCATCTCACAAATGGAAAAGTATTCAGAATACTAACGATACCCTATGCTTCAGAAGGCTTGCTCTTTGCATACAAAGAGTACAAAAGATAAAATTTAAAATCCTTCTCTCTCTACCATAAGCTGTTTTATTTTCGCTATTGCTTTTGCTGGATTAAGCCCTTTAGGGCAGGTTTTTGTGCAACTCATTATTGTATGACAACGATACAACTTAAATGGGTCATTTAAGGCATCAAGTCTTTCATCTGTTTTACTATCACGACTATCAGCAATCCATCTGTAAGCTTGTAATAGTATTGCCGGTCCTAAAAATTTATCATTATTCCACCAATAGTTTGGACAACCAGTCGAGCAACAAGCACATAATATACAATCAGAAAGGCCATCCAGTTTTTTTCTATCTTCAGGAGATTGCGAATATTCTTGATTTAGCAGGTTAGGTTTATCTGCCTGTAACCAAGGACTAACCGACTTATATTGCTCATAAAATTGGCTCAAGTCTGAAACTAGATCTTTTATTACATACATGTGAGGTAATGGATATATTTTTACATCACCCTTTATATCGGATATAGATTTAGTACATGCAAGAGTATTGGTCCCATCAATATTCATAGCACAAGACCCACATATTCCTTCTCTGCAAGAACGTCTAAAAGTTAAGGCCGGATCTATTTCATCCTTTATTTTTATTAATGCATCAAGCACCATAGAGCCACAATTATCCATATCAATGAAAAACGTGTCTATTCTAGGATTTTTTTCGTCATCAGCAGACCAACGGTAAATTTGAAATCTCCTAACATTTTTCGCTTTAGTAGGAGCAGGGTAAACCTTGCCTTTTTTATTAATTTTAGAATTTTTTGGCAAAAAAAACTGAACCATATTGCTTATCTTTTATCGTCTATAGCTAAAAACCCTTTTGCTCTGTAGATAACATATTTTGACATCATCCACTATATTTTTATTAAATCCCTTTTAAATTGCACACATATTGTATCCAAGCGAAGCTAAAATCTTACCTTCCAGGTTTTTCATTACAACTTCCTCACCTTTTTTCTGGTGATCATAGCCAAGTAAATGCAATAACCCATGCACTAACATATGTGCAACATGAGCTGGAATGGGTATATGATACTCATCTGATTCTTTTCTTACTGTGTCTATTGAAATAGCTATGTCTCCTAAGTCGCACCCACTAGATAATTGTTCACACGGAAATGATAGCACATTAGTTGGCTTATTCATCTGTCTAAATCTTAAATTAAGTTGATGCAGCAAATTATCATCAGCAAGAGCGATTGATATATTCGGTTTATATTGGTCTATTTTCAACTCTTTAAGAGAGGCATTTATAATGTTCAATGTAAAGCCCTCTGGATCTTCTATAATGCTGTACCACTTCTTATCAAGAATATTCACTTCTAACATGAGTGATATATCAAGAAAGACATTACACACTGGAACGACATCATTTGGAAACTGAAATGACAAGTATTACACATCACTCATTTTTATCATTTCATTCCATTCGATTTCTGAGACTGGAAAAATTAATAAGCGTGTTTGTTTTAAAATGACCATGTTTTTAAAAGCAGATTTCTTTTTATATCGCTTAACGTTACTTGGTCAAGTAAAGACTTAGAAAATTTCACATCTATCAATCCAAACCTAGAACCATTAACATGATAGTGTTCTTTAAATACTTCAACTACTCCAAATATCACTTTCTCTTTACCTGCATGATAAAAAAATGCAAAACCGCCTAATTTCATAGTTTTCATACAATTTTGAGGTTGATAGTTGCATATATCACTCTACCTGACCACCTGCTCTCTTCTCATCTTTGACATGAATATTTACTTGGCCTTGACTTAAGTAGCCAAAATTGTATTACTTCTTTCTTCTTAAATAAGCTGGTATATCATAGATATTGCCGCTCCACTTAACTCCTTCAATTACTTGTTCAGCTTGCTTTGCCTCTGGAAGTAGAGTTTGGCTGTAAGACCACTCGAATTTTTTCTCCTCTGAAGTCTCGTCTTGATTTACAGATGAAGTTTCTTGCTTGTTATCACGAGTAACGCTACAATCAATGCCAGTTGCAAGGACGGAGACCCTCACTCTTCCTTCCATTGCTTGATCAAAGGTAGCACCAAATATTATATTTGCATTTTCGTCTACTTCTTCGCGCACTCTATTCGCCGCAGCATCAACCTCAAACAGAGTCATATCTCCACCGCCGGTAATATTAATCAATATTCCTTGCGCCCCTTTCATTGATACATTATCAAGCAACGGATTAGATATTGCAGCTTCTGCAGCACTGATAGCTCTATCTTCTCCCTCTGCCTCCCCAGTACCAATCATTGCTTTACCCATTTCGCTCATTACTGTTTCTATATCAGCAAAATCAAGATTAATGAGCCCTGGCATAACCATTAAGTCAGTCACCCCTCTAATGCCAATATGCAGTACATTGTCAGCAAGTTTAAACGCATCAGAGAATGTAGTTTTTTCATTGGCAACCCTAAACAAGTTTTGGTTTGGAATGACAATAAGCGTGTCTACGTACTTTTGTAATTCTTCAAGCCCAAGCTCCGCAATACGCATACGGCGCACACCTTCAAAGCCAAATGGTTTGGTCACAACTCCAACAGTTAATATCTTTTTTTCTTTTGACGCTTTATCCTTAACTCCAGCTCTTGCCTCTCTTGTTGCTTTTGCAATTACCGGCGCTGCACCTGTTCCAGTGCCACCACCCATCCCTGCCGTGATGAAAAGCATATGACTATCTTTTATATGCTCCATAATTTCATTGATTGACTCTTCTGCTGCACCCTTGCCAACATCAGGCAAAGCACCAGCACCAAGACCCTTAGTTAAATTAATACCTAACTGAATTTTCTTATCACATAATGATTTTTCTAGTGCCTGAGCATCGGTATTTGCTACAACAAAATTCACTCCTTGCAAATTAGATTGGATCATGTTGTTCACAGCATTTCCACCAGCACCGCCCACTCCCACAACGGTGATTCTTGGATGTAATACGGGTAGCTCTGGTAAACTAAGGTTAATTGACATTTAAATTACCCAAAATTTAGTGAATTCACTTGATAATAAGTTACTACCTTTTTAACAACATGCAAACACTTTTCATCTCTACAGACATAAATAGTAAACGGGATTTACTTATTTTTAACATTTATACTAATATTTATCATCAATTAATAGATGGTAAATATTAAACAAGCAGTATTACTCAACAGCCTGCATCTTTTACTACATAAGATATTATAGCTAAAACAGCTTAGCATAACCTTTGCTATAAATATTAAGAAACTTACTAAGATGAAAAAAAGGTAAAAAACCTAGAGCAGCTAATTACTAACTATTTATTCTAAAATTTGACATCGAATGATGTCTTAAACACTTTATAAGTGCATCTCAGCTTGTATAGGTAAAAACCTAAAATTTCATAAAGATATAAGGTACACATAGTGCAAAAAATTAAATAATAGTAGACTAAACAGAAGATCTTCCTGTCATTTTAATCTGCACGGATTGGGAAGTTATAT
Source organism: Wolbachia endosymbiont of Wuchereria bancrofti (assembly GCF_002204235.2). Lineage (NCBI taxonomy): Bacteria > Pseudomonadati > Pseudomonadota > Alphaproteobacteria > Rickettsiales > Anaplasmataceae > Wolbachia > Wolbachia endosymbiont of Wuchereria bancrofti. Next base: position 8,327 of record NZ_NJBR02000081.1, on the reverse strand, counting down.
AAAACAGTTCCACTATCATGGTAAGAGAAATAGCAAAGCTTGTCAAGCAGTTTTTTGCACTTTTATGAGCTAATTGAATTTCTGAAATCACAACGTTCGTGTAGTTACTATATTACCCAAGTGATGCAAAAAATAGAAAATGTTTAGAAGAAAAAGGGACAGAGACCTATCCCTTTTCACTGAAAGTTGCACTAACCTACGCAGGCGTTTTTTCTTCCTCTGTTGAGATTTTAAATATTTCCTTAAGCTCATCTATCTTGCTCGCTGGTTTTTCATCTTTAAGCAACTCGCGTACTTTCTCAATTTGGCTTGCTTTACTGCTGTTCATCCATGCATATATAGGCGCAGCTACCAAAGCCACCACTGAAGCAGCGACGATCAAACCAGTAACTAGTGGATGAGCAACTGCAAGTGCAGGTAATCCAGTAATAGCAGGGTTAACAAGCGTTGCAATTTTTGCTCTAGCTACACCAATAAAAGCTGTATAAGCTGGACTTAAAAAGTAAGCAGCTGTAAGCGCTACCACTGAAAGTGTACCAAGAATAACCACGGCTGTTTTGTATGGATGATGGCATACATATTGCCAATTTGCGTCAGCAATTCCTTTAGTTGTACTCCAAAACCCTCCATCAGAATCCTTATATCCTTTTTCATTAGCTTTAATAAAGGAATCATTTTCTAAAATATTTACTGTCATAATTCTACTCCTTAAATAGAATGTTAAATTTTTATTTATAATGGTAATATAATAAGAAAAACCCTCCTGTCAAGTATATCAGCTTGTTAATATACTCTTATTCTATAATTTAGCGCTTCAGCAATATGTGCTCTTTTTACCTTCTCACTTTTCGCAAGATCTAGAATGGTTCTTGCAACTCTTAATATGCATGTGCAGCCTCGATTGGAAATGCAGTTTTCTTTCAGCACGTATTTTAACAATTCTAGTCCCGCTTGACCCGACTTGGTAAATTTATTTAATATTTCATTACTTACTTCTGAATTGCAACAAATATTTAACCCACTATAGTGCTCAGCTTGAATTTTCTTACTGCCATTACTCTTTTTCTTATACTGTCACAGTACTTTCTCCCCTAGGTAAGTCTTAGGAGAAAGTATGTTAATATTAGAACTTCAATGCACGTATCTATTCTATTAAGCATGGTTTTGATATTTTGTTTTTATAATCCATGCCGCATTTCGTGGTTCTATTGCATGATCTACTTGTGCTTTCCAAGTAATCACATATCTGCAGGGGTCCATTGCAGCGATTAGTTAAAAACGCGCTGTATAAGTAATGTGAGCGTTCACCCTTGAAATCTTAACTTTTCTATCTTCAAGTAGTTGACGTAGAGAATCGAGCACGAGCCTTGGAAACCCCGATAATTCGTCAAGGAACAATATTCCACTATGAGTTATGGTGATTTCTCTAGGCTTTGCATTTTTTCCTTCTCTTATCATTGCAGGTATTGAACATGAATGATGAGGTTCACCGAAAGGGACTAGTCATTTTGAATATCTCATTATCAACCTGCGTTATGCTAAAAATGATGTTTACATCAATCATCAACTACTCAGTCAAATCAGGCAGCAGTCCTATAAATCGTTTAGCAAGTACTGACTTTCCAGTACCGGAAGGTCTAATAAGAAGTATATTATGTCACCTGCTGCTGCAATTTCAGCTGCCCTTTTTACTACAACTTGGCCTTTGATATCCTTTATATCGGGAATCAATTCCTTTTCTTTTGGTTTATTAAAAATCACCGGTTTAATTAACTGCTCACCCTTAAAATGCCTGATGATATTGGTTAATTTTTCTATAGCCAAAACTGAAACACTCTTTACCCACGAAGCCTCTACTCCATTTCCCCTCGGGCAAATTACTCCTTTATTTCTCTGCCTTGCATTAATTACCGCCAGCAAAACTCTTGAAACTGAGATACCCTTGCCATCAAAGGCAAGTTCACTCATAATGATATAAGACTGAATTTCTTCAACTGGTATAATATTCATTACAACAAGCAGTCTAACAGCAATAGTCAAGTTATAGTGACTGCCTTCTTTCAGCAAATCTACATGGGAAAGATTAACTGTGATTCTTTTAGGATGTAGTAGTAGATTAATTAATTTAATATTGCTTTGATGCGCTCCTTAGACTCCGCAATAGTTTTATCTGGCAATTTAACAATATTAAAGGCAGGAACACCATTCGCCATGTGAATTTGCGCATTAACACTTAATATGTTAATCCCCTGAAGTGCGACAGTATTTATATTTGTAATCATAACATATTCTATAAAGTTATTAATATAATCTATTAAAGGAATTATGAAGCAAAGTTCACGTATTTTGAACTCCCATCCTTGGGCTGTCATTAGACTTTTTGCATAGTTTTTGGTAATTCATTGGATGAAACAAGAAACTGACCTGACAAGTTTCAACAACCTTATTACTATAGCACCAAAGGTATTTCTGATCACAATTTGTTTTTGGCCTGCAGGTTCAATAACAAAATTCAGTAAAAATTCAGGTGTTTATTGGTGGGTCACATCAAATTATTGCAGCTACATGTCTTTTAAATTTTTCTACACTCAGCCAAATTGCGTTTAAACTAAGCGTCAGCAAACTATCACAGTGCCAGCTTTAAATTATTATAGGGGTCAAAAAAACTTGTCACCCGTGGGTTTTTTACCTTTTTTCCCATTTCATACATAAATACCAAAAATCATTCATACATTTAAAAATTGACCAGCATCAAAAATTATAACAAATTACTACCTTCAAAACTGTACATGGTAACACCAACTGTGCCAACTAGATATGGAGCTATCTAATCAATCAACACCGACCTTAAGTTTGTATGAGATAACACTCTGCAGCCACTAATTGCAGTGCTCGACTAGCCAGATTCACTCTCACTTGTAGATTCATCTTTACCTGTAGATCCATCTCTACTTTTAGAACTAGGATCGCTTGCAGATCTAGGCTTGCTTGGACTTAATACCAGATTACCAATGACAAAATTAGGCGCGAGCTGGACATGTCCATCCAAGCTTCCACTAACATATAGTTTAACAGGATTAATATCAAGATCAGTATAAAAACAGTAATTTGCCAATAAGCTAGCTCCTATCATCCTATTTTTATCAGTGATGTTATTAATATGTAGGAGAACCTCAAGTTCAAATTTAGAGTTCTTATCACGACGATAACTAAAAATAATACTAGGTTTTCATCACAAAGCTTATTATTCCAGCCAGCACCAAAGTTTAAGCCATAGTACTGACCTTCTAAATCAGCTACCACACAATTAGCTGCACTCGCTAAAGATAAAGTGAGCAACACAACTAAAACACATAATCTCTTCATTTTTATACAACTCTTCATACAAAAAAATATATAATGCATAAGTATATATCTCCTATATTAAAAAAGATATAGCCAAGAATTAAACACACTATTCAGATTTTTTATGTAACTATATTTACTATCTTATTTGGAACAGCATATACAGCGCGAACTTTACTTTGATCGACCCTATCAGATACAGAATTTATTGCTATTTGCTTCAATTCTTCTTGAGGCAAATTAATTGCCACCTCAATTGTCGTACGCAATTTTCCATTAATTTGCACTGCCACAGTCACCATATCATCAATCAGTAGTGACTTAGCAGCTTTTGGCCAAGGTTGCAGATATAGCATACCTTCACCTCCTATTTCCCGCCATAAGCTCTCAGCCAGGTGTGGTATAAACGGTTCAACTACTCTGATTAGTACACATATACCCTCATCGATGAGAGATTTTCCAGTTTTCACATCTATTTCAGCTATTAAATTTGTCATCTCACGAAATTTTGCCACTACACAGTTCAACCTGCAGTTTTCTAAGTCATCTGTAAGTCCGTGTAAGAGCTTATGTATTTTTTTTCTATATTCTAGAAACTTACCTGTAACATTTTTATCTGGTATCATTCCAGCATGTGACAACATGTCTTCTTCCTGGATCCCAGTGTCAGCTACTTGGTTGACGGGGGATTGATTTAGAATGACGACAGGCTTGAACTGCATTACCATACGCCATAATTTATTTATATAGCGAGAACAACCTTCTACGCCGTCATCAGACCATTCCATATCTTTCTCCGGAGGAGTGTCAGACAGCACAAACAAGCGAGCAGTATCAGCACCATACTTCTCTATGATAAAATTTGGGTCAACTGTATTCTTTTTTGATTTACTCATCTTCTCGACTTTCCCGACTTGAATCTTAGCACCTTGTGTTATCAATCTTTTTGCTTCTTCAGGAAACAGCCATTTACCATTCTCATCTTTGTAAGTTACATGGCAGACCATTCCCTGAGTGATTAAAGTAGAGAAAGGTTCCTTAATATTAAAATAGCCACATTTGGTCAAAGCACGACAGAAAAATCGTGAGTAAAGCAGATGCAAGATCGCATGTTCTATCCCACCTATATAATAATCAACAGGCATAAAACGATTACATGCATTCTTATCGATGGATTTATCTTCACTACAAAATGCGGCAAAATACCATGAAGATTCAAAAAAGGTGTCGAACGTATCAGTTTCACGCTCTGCTTGCTCTTTGCATTTTGGACAATTAACAAACTTCCAAGTTGGATGTTTATCCAGCGGATTACCGCCACTTGTAAGTTCTACATCTGTTGGTAGAGTCACAGGAAGATCTTCTTCTGGTACTGGAACAGCACCACAATTTTTACAAAATATAACAGGTATAGGGCATCCCCAATAACGCTGTCTTGAAACTCCCCAATCATGCAAACGATAGTTTATTGTTTTCTTACCTATTCCTTTTTCTTCAAGCTTTTTGACTATTACTTCCCTCGCTTCACTGACCGTTAATCCGTTTAAGAACTCAGAGTTAAATATTATATTATTACTAGCATATTCTTCATTTAGACCACCTGCCATCCTAGTAGCTCGATACTGGGATTCAGTGTAAGAACCCTGATCACACGCTGGAATGATACCTAAATGGGCTGAAGAAATAACTGGAATAATCGGCAAATCATATTCCTGTGCAAATTCAAAATCACGCTGATCATGTGCAGGGCACCCAAAAATCGCGCCTTCTTTATATTCCATCAATACAAAATTCGCTACGTAAAGCGGCAATTCCTTATCAAGAAATGGATGTTTGACGTTTAATCCAGTGTAAATTCCTACTTTTTCATTATTTTTCCCTTGTGTTTTTATGCTACTGATAAGGTCCTGTATTTCTTTGCTCCTAAGATCTTGCACAATGGGATGTTCTATTGCCACTGCACAAAAAGAAGCTCCAAACAAAGTATGAGGGTAAGTTGTAAAAACCTTTAACTTCTTATTCAGGCCAACTATTTTAAACTCTATAGTCACTCCTTCAGACTTTCCTATCCAGCGCTCTTGCATTATTTTGACTTTTTCTGGCCAATTCTCTAAGCCTTGCAAGCACTCAAGTAAATCTTCGGCAAAATCAGTAATCTTTAAAAACCATTGGGATAACTCACGCTTTTCAACAATTGCACCCGATCGCCACCCTTTTCCATCGACTACCTGTTCATTTGCAAGCACTGTTTGGTCTATTGGATCCCAGTTAACCCACGACTCTTTTCGATAGACAAGTCCCTGCTTTAAAAAATCCAGGAAAAATTTCTGTTCGTGTTTGTAATAGTCAGCCTCACATGTAGAGAGTTCACGTTCCCAATTATAAGAAAGACCTATAGATTTCAATTGCGCACGCATATTATCTATATTCTCTTTTGTCCATGCTGTAGGGTTAATATTGTTATCTCTTGCTGCATTTTCAGCTGGTAATCCAAATGCGTCCCAACCAATTGGGTGCAAAACCTCAAATCCACAAGCTCTCTTGTAACGTGCTATCACATCTCCTATTACATAGTTGCGCAGGTGCCCCATATGAATTTTACCAGATGGATATGGGAACATTTCCAATACGTAACATTTCCCTTGTTCATTATTTTTGCCAACAGAAAAATCCCACCTATCTTGATAAAATTTTTCTACGTTTTTAAAGTCATATTTCATACAAACCCAAATTTAATCACAGCTCATATGCATTAAAGGATCGACTGCCTGGCCATTATGTCGTATTGTGAAGCACATCTGCGGGTCTTTATCCTGTGTACTTGACTTACCTGCAGACCCAATCACTTGACCTTGCTTTACTTTATCACCAATTTCAACGTGTATGTTCTTTAAATAGGAGTATACAGTCATATAATTATCTTTGTGTTCCACTATAATCAAATTCCCATACCACCTCAGCCCTTTCCCTACGTATATCACTTTGCCAGCAGCAGAAGCAACCACATTTGTTCCACCTTGAGCAGCGATTTTCACTCCATCTTTACACACTTCATCAGAAGGGGTAGCTGAAATAACAGTACCTTTTATTGGCATTACAAATTTACAACTTACCTTATTAACCGCTATATCCTGCACATCGTTGTTATATACCTCATTTATGGCGACTTTTCTACTTCCTTTTCGTACCGAAGGGTTAATATCCTCTCTAGTTAAATGGTATTCTCTTGTACATTCTAGGTCTCTCTTCCCATAAAATTCCTCGCCTTTAAGTAATACAAGCGCAGGTTTTTGTAGGCCACAACTTACTAATATTGCTGATAACACAAAGAACGAGGCTATATGCCACATAAATTTATTTAGATAGCTCAGACTATATTAAATAGCATACTTTTTAAGGTAATAAGATTTTTTTGTTCACTGATTCTAGGCCACATCTTCATGGATTGAGCTACAAAATAAGCTCACCGCTTTTCGCAGATAAAACATAAACAATCATGCCTGCTTTCGAACTCGCTGCTTGAGTTTTTTTCCACCTGCTCTAATTCACTATTCAACAAAACCATCCTGCTGGGTATCGCTAATTGCTAAATGATCTATTACACTTACACGAACAAAAAAATTGTCAATATCTTTGGAAGAGTGTATAAAGAGTTTTTTACAATCTTCTAATCAACAAGCTTTAGCTAAGCATTCTATTGAGTCCATAAACCAGGGTTAAATATTCAATTTCCAGCTGTAATAAATGGATTACATATTAAAGAAAGGTTAGTAGAAAAAGATCACGTGTTTCCAAAGAATACGCTGCTTCCAAAGGATCAAAATCATCTCTTCACAGCACTGTTTACCAATTAAAACCATTGACGCTCTTCTTAAAGCGTAGGATAGACAAGGGACATTCTTTTTACTTAGCTAAGGACACAGCGAAAAGTTTAACGATGTGATTTTTCAACATATCAAAGGTAATAAAAAAGTACACCGCTTTATACAAGCAAAACACAAACGAGAGAGAGTAACAGGAAATTTGAAGTAGGGAATTTGCTATATGAAGATAAAAATGGTGAATTCCGATTAGAAAAGTATTTCGTTCCTTACCTAAAAATTAAAAACAATCAAGATTTTACAGATGGTGACCTGGAAGATTTTATTATCTGTACTAATATTAGTTTTGATCTGGATCAGAATATAGTACAAGATATAACAAAGAAAATGAAAGTGAAAACTTCAGGACCAAGTAAAGGAAGAAAAATTTCTGTTGAAGTAATAAACACTAGCGATGTCCTTTTTAAGGATAGCAGTACAAGATATAAGGTTTCTTATGTTAATAAAAATGTAATTTTAGTAATGAAACAGATATTAAAAAATGCTGTGGAAGGAACGATAGAAGAATTAGAAAAGGGAATAAAAAGACTTTAAAATAGATCAGACCAAGTCCAAGAAAGAAATTGAAAAAAAAATCGAAGGTGGCAAAGTGAATTTAAGCAACTAATAAAAGAAAAGGACAAGTTAGAAGATAATATAAAAGAAATTTTTACTAAATTAGTATTTGCAGTAAATCAACCTAATTAAATAGAACTACAGAGATCATTTAAAATGAGCTAGGTGAGGAGTTTAATAACATTGATAAGCAGAATGTTTACGTTCGTTTCAAGGAAAAAATGCTAAATTAGATAAAAGAAAAATAGGGACGTTTTTTAACACGCGAAGGCAGAGAAGAGTTTTTTAAAAAAGTAAAATAAGAAATTTTGAATCCTGATCTTTTACTTGCTATATATGAAATGGCTGTAGTACTCAATTTCCAGGGGAAATATAAAGATGCATCAAAATACTTTGAAGAGGTGCTGATATACAAAGAAAAGAACTCGGAAGACAATTTTATTTCTTGTCACGTTCTCAACCCAATATATAGGATGGCCATGGCATTAAGTTACCAAGAAAAGTATGAGGAAGCATTAGAAAAGTTCAAAAGGTGCTAGAAGAAAG
>NZ_NJBR02000009.1:0-13061 GCF_002204235.2 Wolbachia endosymbiont of Wuchereria bancrofti | reverse complement strand
AAAATTGGTGAGGAAAAGAGTAAGGAGGAAGGAAAAATTGAAGTAGTAAAGAATCTACTTAAAGCAGGTGTATCAATTGATATCATATCTTGAACTACTGGTCTTTCTCAAGATGAAATTGTACAACTTAAAGAAGAAGTAGTATCTCTCTTAAACCGCTGAGCTGAGCGGATACAGAACATAAGGTTAGCAGTTGCCTTCAAGTTTGTAATATGATGTAGGCCTATGCTCTATGACTGATGTTTCACTTCCACTAAGGGAATATTGTGTTCCAGCTGTTGCTGCCGTAGTTATCAATAGAAGCGTTTAAGTAATCTGTATCAAAGTGTGTATGCACATCAAATTCAAAACTTGCCGTAATTATTATACCTTTCACTGGTGGTTTCATAAACGTTATTTCTCCCGTTGAATAATTTACTGAATATTAGCTCTCTTCTTTACCGTTTAGGTAAATCTTTACTGTGTCATGTACTGGCTTTAATTGTGCATATATGCTTGTCTTTTCCACTTGCATAGGTTTTAATCAATTGAAATGTTGTGCTGTTCACAACCATTATGGGTAATTACAATGTCGATAGAAGATTCTGGTCCTTCAGTGGACCCATAGGATATGTTTTCTGAAAATCTAATTTCTGTAAATGACATATATTCCCCTGTAGAAAAAAATTGAAATAGTTTAATTAAAGAAGTTATATAAACGTTACAGCTTGAGAGCACTTTATTTAGCTAAATGGGTAACATAAAAATGGGCTAAAACCCTGCTAAAATAGTACATTAAATTAATACTACGTGTTGTTACTTGTATAGTATATCACACATATAATTACTATACTCAAACTTGCTTAGGTTGTCAAGTAAAGAAAATAAAACTTTATGACAATTAGTTTTGTTTGTGGCTTAATTCGTCTACTTTTTTGCGTAATACATCCAAATCGGTTGCTCCTATAAACAGACTGTCTCCGATTATTAAAAAAGGTGTACCACCTACTCCTAGTTCCCTAACTAAAAGTTTGCTATCATCTATCATTTGCTCAATTTTGTCTGCATTATTTTTCATAGAATTATTGAAGTTATTCTCATTAATTCCTATGCTTTTTACTATGTCCAATATATTTTGGTCTGAAAGATCTCCTTTGTAATCTAAGATGGCATAGTGAAAATCAAAATATTTTCCTTTATCAATAAAATAGACAGCTAAAGCACTTTTTGCTGCCTTTAAAGAGTTGTTACCAAGTATGGGAGTATCCCTAAAGATGTACTTAATCTTGCCGTCATTGATTAACTGTTTTATGTTATCTTTTATGGCTTTGCAATATCCACAAGAATAGTCAAAAAATCCTACAGCTATAATATTGCTATCTTCATTTCCTAAATAAGGATAAGCGAGATCAAATATTTTATTTTTGTACTGTAAAATTTTACCTTTAGTTGCGTTATCCCAAGTAGCATAACTGCTTTTGATTGATTCTTCCCGGAGAATTTTGATAATCTTGTCAAAATTTCTACTTATATAGTTATCTAGTCTCTCACCTATATAATCATCGTTTAGAGTTTGATTGTGATGTGAAAGCCAATTGTTTATTACTGGTAAACTTGCTATCACTATTATTAAAATCAATAAAAATGGTATTCTAGACATAAACTTATTAAAGGACCTGCAATATAAAACTTTTAATATACATTTACTTCTATTAAAAGAAACATTTTATGTTAATATATAAAAATATTTATATCAAGTGTATGTTATAGCTAATTTTGCCACAAGTGCAAACTTTACACGAGGAACTCAATCATAGAATTCATCAGAGGACTTGATGATCAGGTGGACAAAGCGTGTTAGAATGGCCAATTATAAAGTGCTCTATCTTTTACTGCCACGTGTAGCGATTGTAAATACGGCGGTAAAGAAAGTTAATTATCTTATAACCGCCATGTATAATGCTAACAAGCACGACGTTAAGTCATATGAACGAACTAATAATTGGTAGAAAAAAGGAAATAGCTATTTTAGAAAATAGGCTTCGTTCCCAATCTGCTGAATTTATTGCTGTTTATGGTCGGCATCGTGTAGGAAAAACATATTTAATAAAACGATTTTTATCCAAAAAAAGATCTGATTTTCTAAAAGAATTAGAATATTTTTGGAATACACGTTGACATACCGAGAAAGGGACTTATTTTGGTTGTATGTGGTTCAGCGGCTTCTTGGATGTTAGAAAGTATAATTTATACCAAAGGAGGATTGCATGATTATATTACTGCAAGAATACCTCTTTGCAACCTTTTAACTTACGTGAAACTAAAGAGTACCTAAGATATTTAGGAGTTAGCCTTAATCACCAACAGATATTACAGATTTATATGGCTATGGGAGGAATGCCGCATTACCTTAAGGAAATAAGCAAAGGACTATCAGCAGCACAAAATATTAATGTGATCTATTTTCAGAAGGATGGTTTGTTATTTGATGAATTTGATATGCTATTCCATTCTTTGTATGAAGAGCCCAGAGACATATCTAAATATTGTTCGTGCAATTGCAAAAAAAACAAAAGGAATCAGCAGAAAAGAACTTATGGAAACAACTAAAATCGCTGAGGGTGGTCGCTTAACCACTAAATTAAGGAGTTTAGAAGAAGCAGGATTTATCAGTGGTTTTTTGCCGCTAAACAAGGGAAAGAGAGGGGTATATTACAGAGTAATTGATGAATATATATTATTTATCTAACATGGATTGAGCCATTTAAGGAAGTAATAAAAAGGGCAATAATAAGTGATGCTCACTATTGGGAATTAGCGATAAAGAAGCCAGCCTGGCAAACATGGACAGGGCAAACATTTAAAGTGGTGCGTCTTAAAACATGCTAATAAGATTAGAAGAAAATTAAATATAGAGCATATAGCAGTCATATGTGGAGATTGACAGTATCAACTGGAAAAAAACAGTAAAGGGAATGGTGCTCAGATTGACTTAGTTTTTGATCGAGAAGATGAATGTACAATGCTCTGTGAAATAAAGTATAATGATAAACCTTATGTGGTAACAAAAGAATTTGTTGAACAGTTAAAGAGAAAGAAAGCAGTTTATAGAGAAAAAACGAGGTCGAAGAAGCAGATATTCTAAGTGTTAATTGCTGCAAATAGAGCTTCTGAGGACCAATATCTAGAAAATACGATATATCATGGTGATTACACTAGAAGATTATTTTAAGTTATGTACAACAATTTACGCGACTTTATTGAAGCCTTAGAGAAAAAAAAGGATCTGATTAGGATTAAGAAAGAGGTTTCAACGATTCTTGAAATGACAGAAATTCACCGCAGAGTTTCGTCAAATAAAGGACCAGCTATCATTTTTGAAAATGTTGTCACAGAAAATGGCAAAAGTGTGATTCCGGTTTTGGTAAATTTATTTGGTACTATTGAGAGAATCGCTTTTGGGTTGAACATAAGCCCTGGTGAACTAAGAGATCTTGGTAAACTTTTGGCATTTTTGCAATCACCTGAGCCGCCAAAAAACCTCAAAGATGTCATAAAAATGTTTCCTCTGCTAAAAGTTGTGTTGTCGATGCGAAGTAAAATCGTGAACAAAGCTCCATGTCAAGAAGTGGTGCTAACTGGGGATGATGTGGATCTCAGTTTGCTACCCATTCAGACATGCTGGCCAAATGAACCTGCACCACTTATCACCTGGCCGATTGTGATAACAAAAGGGCCAACGGAAGACAAACAAGATAATTTTAATCTTGGAATATATCGTATGCAGGTCATGGATAAAAAAACGACTCTAATGCGCTGGCTTGCACACCGTGGTGGGGCAAGCCACCATAAACGATGGAAAGAGAATGGGCGAAGTATAAAGTTTCCTGCTGCTGCTGTAATCGGTAGTGATCCTGCAACACTTATTGCTGCAGTAACTCCGGTGCCAGAAACATTGTCGGAATACCAATTCGCTGGACTGCTGCGAAAGAAGCCCCTTGAGCTTGTAAATTGTAAGACTATATCACTTCAAGTGCCAGCTCATGCAGAAATTGTTCTGGAAGGCTATGTGAGTTTAGATAGCTATCGAGATGAAGGGCCATACGGAGATCACACAGGTTACTATAATTCTGTTGAGCAGTTTCCTGAGTTTAATATTACTGCAATTACAATGCGCAAGAACCCGATTTATCTTAGCACTTTCACTGGCAAGCCACCGGATGAACCATCAATTCTTAGTGAAGCACTCAACGAAATTTTTGTGCCGATTCTTATCAACCAATTTCCGGAGATAGTGGATTTTTATCTGCCGCCAGAGGGTTGTTCCTATAGAATAGCAGTAGTGTCGGTGAAAAAATCTTATCCTGGACATGCGAAAAGAATTATTATGGGCGTACTTTCTTTTCTCAAGCAGTTTTTATACACGAAATTTATTATAGTTGTTGATGACGACATAAATATACGTGATTGGAAGGAAGTTATGTGGGCAATATCGACGAGAATGGATCCTGTACGTGATACGGTCATGATAGAGAATGCTCCAATTGATTATTTAGATTTTGCCTCTCCTGAAAGTGGGCTTGGAGGTAAAATGGGATTTGATGCAACAAACAAAATGCCACCTGAAACTAAACGAGAATGGGGAAAGAAGATTGAAATGAGTGAAGAAATAGTAAAAAAGGTTACAGAGAAGTGGGAGGAATATGGATTGACAGATGATTAAGCTATGATGTAGCTTATCACCATATATTCAGGTGTGGGTTGTGAGGCTTTTATACCTTTTATTTCTGTTAGTATGTTTTTTTCTGTATTGCTGTACGGGTCGTGTGCTTTCACCTTGTCCAAGAGCTAAGGTTTGCTTTTCACCTGGAGAAGATTGTGCTGTACTGATAATCAGCGAGATAGACCAATCTAAAGAATCTGTCTTAGTTCAAGAATATACGTTTACTCTTGAAACAATTGCAAGGGCTTTGGTTAATGCTAAAGAACGTGGCGTTGATGTTGAAGTCATTTTAGATAAGTCACAACTTCACTCAAAATATAGTGTCATCAATAAATTATTTTCAAATGGAATACCAGTTTGGATTGATGATAAGCCAAAAATTGCCCATAATAAGGTGATAATTGTTGATAATCAAAAGGTCATCACAGGATCATTTAACCTTAGTAAGACAGCTAAAAAAGGGAATGCTGAGAATTTATTAATTATTAAAAACTATCCTGAGTTAGTTCAGCAGTATGTGAAAAATTGGGAGATACGAAAGTCGCAATCTTACAAATACGCTTCCTAGATACTTGCTAAAGGATAGTTAAAAAGGGTTTTCTAGTTAATTGGTAAATTATGTGTGGTATGATAAGTTAAGGACTTTAAAAGTTAAGTAGTGGGTTACATAAATGATGTTTCTGGTAATTACACTGCCATTCATGATTTTTTTTAATAACGAGGTGGGGGACTATAAAGTTTAATTCAGTTACGGTTGTGTGCATTATGCCACTAATGAGTACATACATGCTGAAGACAAGGTTCTATTCTAACTATTTTACAGACTCTCATTATAGCAGGGAGATAAACATGTATCCCCAAAGTAAACTCTTAGCTAAAGAATATGTTGGGCATACGCTGCCTATTTTGATATCACTGGATAAGGATTTGATAAAACAAAGAAATATCAGAAAAAAACGAAGTTTGTAGAACTAGAAGGAGAGTTGGGTGATTTAGTGTACGGTAAGCAAAAGCATATAGAGTGCTACACAATAAAGTTATTATATAACGATGTTCATACTTGTGGTAACAGCGAAATTTCAATGCTTAACATTAAATATGATATGCCAAACGATCAGAGATGCAGTTTGAGTGTAACCTTTACGAAAGTTAATAATAATAGGCTGGGGTTTTAGCAGAAATTTAAAACATATTTTGGCTAAAGTAGCGTTACTTCTCAGTGGGGGATTTTGCAGGAGAATGTATGAATGTTTGCTTTTAAAAACGATCTGCTAAAAACTGTACGAACGTTACAATATGTACATAGCAAATGGTGTCATATCAGCGCCTCCTTCTCCTGTTATTCCAGTGCGTGACACTGGAGTCTAGTAAGTTTATTTACTATTTTCTATCATCCTATGGTTTTCCAGTATGAGAAACCAGCATCACGCGCTGGGGTATCGCAGCCCCTACGTTATCCCGCAATTCATTTGTGGTATCTTTAGATCCCGCTAACAAGTAGCGGGATGATAGTAGCTACCAACATTAAGAAATTTATTAAGATAGAAAAAAAGGCAAAAGATATCTCGTAGCAAATAGTGTTTACTCTCTAATCCTGTAAATTGGCGTACTATACTGTCTTAAATGGTTCATAAGCGCGTTCCAGCTTATATAGGTAAAAACCTAGAAATGTTGTAAAGAAGTAAGGGTGCACATAGTGCAAAAAATTAAACATAAGATGCTAACTACGTGATACTTTGTTATTTAATCTGCACAGATTGAAGATAACTGAGTACTTCAGTGCTATAGTAGTTGGCAAGATTTGTCAAGTAGCTTTTTACATTTCTAGCTATTCATTAAAACTTTAAAGTTATTTAATATTGACGCTACACACTTAAGTCTTAAAATAAAATAAGAGGTTTTTAGGAGTTCATATGGCAGCAGACGGAAAAGCGAAAACAGCTAGTAAAAATAACCCTACTCAACGTAAAAAAGCAGAACAAAAAATATATAAAAATAAGCCAGTAAAACCGGTTAGGTATATAGACCGTGATTCACGCATGAATTATATATCTGCTCAATATGATAATGGCAATCTGGTTAAAGACGAAGTGAGCGGTAACCCTATAAAGTGGGAAGCTATATAGTAGGTTTAAACTTGTGGTTAAAATTACTATTAATTCTCAGGAATGTGAAGTAAAGCCTGGGCTTACTATAATTCAAGCTTGTGAAACCGTGGGCGTTGAAATTCCACGCTTCTGTTACCATGAGCGTTTAGCAATTGCAGGTAACTGCAGAATGTGTTTGGTTGAAGTGAAAGGTGGACCTCCAAAACCAGTAGTCTCCTGTGCAATGCCAGTTGCAGAAGGTATGGTTATTCACACTGATACCCCTAAAGTCAAAAAGGCACGTGAAGGAGTGCTCGAGTTTTTACTAATCAACCATCCGCTTGATTGTCCAATTTGTGATCAAGGTGGTGAGTGCGATTTGCAAGATATAACTATGGTCTATGGAAAAGGAACCAGCAGGTTTGATGAACATAAAAGAGCTATACCAAAAAAACATTTTGGGCAACTGATTGAAGCTGAGATGAATCGATGCATTCATTGTACTCGGTGTATTAGATTCTTGTCTGACGTTTCGGGCACAAACGAACTTGGAGGAATTGGAAGAGGAGAGAATATGGAAATCAGCACTTACATAAAAAAACACATTAGCTCTGAATTATCTGGAAATATAATAGATCTTTGTCCTGTAGGAGCTTTAACTTCAAAACCTTACTCTTTTACAGCACGTCCATGGGAGCTATCACACTGTGAAACTATAGATGTACTTGATGCTGTGGGAAGCAGTATTAGAGTTGATTATCGTGGTCCAGAAGTTATGCGAATACTACCAAGACTCAATGAAGAAGTAAACGAGGAATGGATATCAGATAAAACTCGTTTTGCTTATGATGGACTCAAAGTGCAACGCCTCGATCAGCCCTATATAAAGAGAGACAATAGGTTAGTTCCAGCTGATTGGAATGAAGCACTAACTGTTGCTGCAAAAAAACTAAGGAGTACAAAACCGAACAAAATAGCTGCCATTGCAGGCGATTTAGCGGATTGTGAGTCTATGCTTCTACTGAAAGAAATTATGCAGAAGCTCGGTTCATCAAATATGGATTGCAGACAGGATGGAGCAAAACTTATACCAAATAATCGTGGATCATATGTGTTCAATACCACTATCGAAGGTATAGAAAATGTAGATCTATGCCTACTTATAAACACGAATCCCAAAGTAGAGGCACCTATTATTAATGCGCGTATAAGAAAGAGATATTTACAAGGTAATTTTCCTATCGCAAGCATCGGTCCTGATATTGAATACTTGTATCATGTTGAAAAGTTGGGTAATAATCCTGGTGTTTTAAATGAAATAGCAAAAGGGAATCATAAATTTTGCAAGCTGCTTAGCGCTGCTCAGAACCCTATGCTCATTATCGGTCAAGATGCATTGACAAGGGACGATTCTGAATCAATTTTAGCTCTAGCTGGTGCAATCGCAGAAAAGTTTAACATGGTTAGAAATGACTGGAATGGCTTTAATGTGCTGCATAAAGCTGCGGCAAGAGTTGGTGGACTAGATATTGGGTTCGTTCCTAAAAAAGACGGAAAAAATATTAACCAAATACTGGAACAAGCAGAAAGTGGCGAGATAGAAGTTGTTTATCTTCTCGGTGCAGATGAAATTAGCACATTAAAATTAGAAAATGCATTTGTGATTTACCAAGGTCATCATGGAGACAGAGGGGCACACATGGCAGATATCATCTTACCTGGAGCTGCATATACAGAGAAATATGCAACTTATGTAAACACTGAAGGGCGAGTGCAGAGGGCAAAGTTAGCTGTATCTCCTCCTGGTGAAGCAAAGGAAGATTGGTCGATTATTAAGAATTTATCTCAATATTTGGGTCTTTCCTTACCATACGATAGTTTATTTGACGTGAGAAAAAAGTTAGATGCTATTGGCCCACAATTTAGAAATACTGATCAAGTGGTAAAAAACAAATGGATGTCAATTACCTGCAACGAGATAAAATTAAGTAGTGTACCTTTCTCCCTAAAAGAGTGTAATTTCTATATGACAGATTCAATAAGTCGTGCTTCGAAAATAATGGCAAATTGTACTAAGGCTTTTTATGAACACGCTAGTTAATATCTTATTTATTGTGATACCGCTACTGTTCTCGGTTGCATATTTAGTGTACTTTGAGCGTAAAGTTATTGGTGCAATTCAACTGAGACATGGTCCAAGCGTGGTTGGGCCTTTTGGACTATTACAGCCATTTGCAGATGCTATTAAGCTACTAGTCAAAGAACCGATAATACCGTTTAGAGCAAATACCATATTGTTCATAATGGCCCCGATGCTTACTTTTACTTTAGCATTAATTGTTTGGGCAGTAATACCATTTGGTGCTGAAGTAATTACGGAAAACGGACAGCAGATAGTGATTCCTAAAGTGATAGCAAATGTTAATATTGGAGTACTCTATGTGTTAGCTATATCCTCTCTAGGGATATATGGCATTATTGTTGCAGGTTGGTCAAGTAATTCCAATTATGCATTTTTGGGTAGCATAAGGTCAGCTGCCCAGATGATTTCATATGAGGTCTCAATGGGCTTAATAGTGGCCACAGTTGTGATTACGACTGGTACGCTGAATCTTGGAGAGATGGTAGTTACAAAACACAGTATGCCGTTTTGGATTGATTTGCTAATGATGCCCATAGGAATAGTGTTTTTTATTTCTCTACTTGCAGAAACTAACCGTCACCCATTTGATTTACCAGAAGCTGAGGCAGAACTTGTTTCTGGATATAATGTCGAATATTCGTCAATACCTTTTGCTCTCTTTTTCTTGGGGGAATATGCAAACATGATTTTAGGAAGTGCTATGATGACAATATTCTTTTTAGGAGGATGGTATCCTCCACTAAGGCTTAGTTTACTGTATAAAATACCAGGATTAATTTGGTTCGTTTTAAAAATAGTCTTGCTACTATTTATATTTGTTTGGATTAGGGCGACAATACCTCGTTATCGATATGATCAGTTAATGCGTCTTGGTTGGAAAGTGTTTCTGCCAATATCTGTGCTTTGGGTAATACTCATTTCAGGAGTGCTACTCCTTACTGGAAATTTGCCGGGTTGAGGGTTATAAATACATATGCCGATTACTATATTAAAAAATTTTTGATAAATTTTGTATCGTAGTATATAATATTAAAGTTTTAAAGGTTCTTGTGTCATGGCTTTATCAAAATTTCTTGATCTGAAATTTGACCTAATATTTAAGAAAATCTTTGGCACTGAAAAGAATAAGAAGATTCTTATTAGCTTTCTCAATGATATTTTAGGATTCACTGAAATAAATGCTATACAAGAGGTAAAATTCTTAAGCGCTGTAATCGATCCTGAAATTGCCTCTGACAAACAAAGCATAGTTGATGTTTTCTGTAAGGACGCCACTGGAACCAGGTGTATAATTGAAATGCAGCTCGCTATAAACAAAGGCTTTGAAAACGCTCAACTTTATGCTGTTAGGGCTTACTCAAGGCAATTAGATAAATCTGGTAATTACATTGATTTAAAGAAAGTTTTCTTTATTGCCATTTCCAATTATAACTTACTCTCTGAAGAGGTTGATTATATATCTAATCATAATGTACATGATATAAAAACCAATGGCCATTACTTGAAAGATTTTCAATTTATCTTTATTGAACTACTTGAATTTTCTAAGAGTAAAGTAGAGCAATTAATAAATATAGTAGAGCATTGGCGCTTCTTTTTTAAGAATGCAGAGGATACCACTGAAACAGATCTAAAAAAGATTGCCAAAAAAGTACTAATAACAAAGCTAACATATGGTGGGTTAGATGAGTTTCGTTGGAATGAAGAAGATCTAATAGCGTATGAAGAAAGAGTAATGAATCTACAGAAAGAAAAAGCCATCCTTGAATACAGACTTGATCTTGCTACTGAAAAATGTAGAGAAGAAGGTGTCAAAATCGGCAAAAAGAGAGGCATCAAAGTTGGAGCAGAGAAGGGTAGGGAGGAAGGTATGAAGAAAGCTAAAATAGCAGTAGCGAAAAATTCACTTAAGGCAGGTATGTCTATAGGTGTTATAGCTGAAACAATAGGCCTTTCTGTTGATAAAATAAAAAAGTTGCATGAAATAGTAGTGAATTGATTGATAAGAAAGACAAACTATATATTTTATTCATAAAAATGAAATTTGAGGAGAAATCGCAAAAATGCCATTGATATTTACTTCTGTTAGGGTAGTTTTAGAAGGAGTATGATGTTTAATTTTCCAAACACACGGTTAAGACGCAGGCGCTCAAGCAAATGGGTTCGCAATTTAACAAGTGAAAGCGCTTTATCAGTGAATGATTTGGTTTTTCCTCTGTTTGTTCATGACAGAGAAGAAACAACTGAGCTAGTTTCTAGTTTACCTGGCATAAAATGTTACTCAATAGATGGATCGGTTTCCATAGCTCAGGAAGCTGAGGATTTAGGAATTAATGCTGTTGCAATTTTTCCTGTAGTTGATAGTAAATTAAAATCTGAGAATGCTGAAGAAGCATACAATTCTGATAACTTAATCTGCAAGGCAATTCGTGCTATAAAATTAAAGGTACCGGACATTGGTATTATCGCAGATGTTGCGCTGGATCCATACACTACTCATGGTCATGATGGCATCCTAAAAAGCAATCGGATAGATGTAGAAAACGATGAAACGGTATCAATATTGTGCAAGCAAGCGCTTGCTTTAGCAAAGGCGGGATGTAATATAGTTGCGTCTTCTGATATGATGGATGGCAGAGTAGGAAGGATAAGAAAAGCATTAGATGATAATAACTTTCAGGATGTGTCAATATTGTCTTATGCAGCGAAATATTGTTCCAGCTTTTATGCACCATTTAGGCAAATTGTTGGTTCATGCGTATCATCAAATTCTATTGACAAAAGTGGCTATCAAATGGATTACAGAAATGCGAGAGAAGCAATTTGTGAAATTGAAATGGATTTAAATGAAGGTGCTGATTTTATTATGATAAAGCCAGGTATGCCATATTTAGATATAATAAAAATAGCAAGTAATGAGTTTAATTTTCCGATTTTTGCTTACCAAGTAAGTGGTGAATATGCAATGATAAAAGCTGCAACGAACAATGGTTGGCTAGATTATGACAAGGTAATCTATGAGTCTTTGGTTGGCTTTAAACGTGCAGGTGCAAGTGCAATATTCACTTATGCAGCTCTTGATGTTGCAAAAAACTTGAGGTAAATACACCCTGTAAAAAGTTTTCCTACATAACAAACTTCTAATAGCGCCCCAGCCATGAAACAAAAAAAACTACTTAACAAGTCTGCTGACCCCTTTACTATAGTACTGGGGTTGTTATTTGTCTTCAGTCTGTGTAGGCTAAACGGTAAAAAACTTAACATGCTTGGCGTCTTGTATTTTATTTTTGTACTATGTGCACCTCGTGTCTTTATAAAAACTTTCAAGGTTTTTACTTAGTATAAGTGTAAAATACGCTTGTTAAAGCGTTTAAGACAATAAAAAACACCAATTTATAAAGTTAATATAAATAACTAGCCATCAGAGAGGCTTCTTTTGCCTTTTTTTATCTGGTAAATTTTTAAGGTATTTATTACTAAAGTAGTATCTCAGATTCCAATGTTTGCTACTTCAAAGACACCTTGTGTTTTAGGTAAAATCTGTTGTAATATTTAGCACACTGTTCTCGCAAACAGATGTTCTTACAGATGTATGTTTGAGATTGGCATACAGTAAGCTTAACTCATTAGATATAAAAGGTTAATATATTTATAAATTGGAGGTAAACCATTAATAATAGCAAACTTTAAGAAGTACGGTAAAATGAAAGTAGTAAATTTATATGTGAGAGTTTTATTGAAAAGGCAAGTACAAAAGGATACAAATAGAAGGATACAATAGGTAGCTAATTTGCTAACTTGGAAAGTAGAATTGATAGGGGTAGGTATGAGCTGCTAAATGAATATAAATTCATTGATAATGGTTATAGCGAATTAAATTTAAAGTATCCTGGTTTATACAGTTTACGTGGTAAAGTAGTAGAAGGTAAAATTGGTGAAATCTACGTTCACCTGCCTGGCCGTTTTTTACGTAGATGTACAGATCTGAAATTCTTATCTAAAGAGTTCCAGAAAGCAGGAGCAAAGGTAATCTTTTTGAACTGTCAGATAGATGATAGTCCAGGACCTGAATTACTACTAGATGTGCAGAGAATAGCAGCAGAATACTTGCACCAGGAGATGAAAGAAC
>NZ_NJBR02000080.1:0-638 GCF_002204235.2 Wolbachia endosymbiont of Wuchereria bancrofti | reverse complement strand
TTCCAGCTGTTCTACCACAGGTACCAAAAAGTCTTTCTCTGGGTTCCTTAAGTTCTGATGGTGGAATGGATTCTGGTTCTTCTATGTTGGAAAAACAAAGTCTTTCTCCGGAAGACTTAGCTAAAGCTCGTGCAAGCTTGAAAAACACAGGTTCTTTGGGCAAGCTAGTGGAACAACAGACTTCTACTTCCGCGCCAGCAGTAGAAGATGTGAGTGAAGACTTAGAAGAAGACTTCAAAAAAGATAAACCTGTTACAACGTTTAGTCAACCTAAGGCTGAAAAATCAGGTGCAGAAGTGTCATATCTCTAAACAAAATACCTACTTTCTGCAAAAGGATGTTATTCATCGAGTAACATCCTTTTTTTGTTTTTCTGATTAAGGATTTGATCATAAAAAATTTCTAAATTCCAGTTTTACATACTGAAACAACAGGATTTCAAAAAGAAGTCTCTTCTATTTTTTCTTGATAGATTAATCTAAGTAAAGTATAGTAGCAATGCGTTTATGTAGATTCTAATGAACAGTTTAGTTTTAGTTTATACGACTTTTTCAAATGTGAAGGAGGCTAAGACTGTTTCTGAAGAATTATTAAACAAGAAATTAATTATATGTGCAAATATATTTCCTAGAGTGAAT
>NZ_NJBR02000079.1:0-4764 GCF_002204235.2 Wolbachia endosymbiont of Wuchereria bancrofti | reverse complement strand
CCTTTCAAAAGGAACAGAATCTAGTAACTGTTACTGCTTAATTCTTTATTCATTTCCACAACTTGTAAACGGTTACTACTAGATTAGTAACTACTCACTTGAGCTATACCTCCAAAACTAACCTGTTTGGATCTTCTATATAATTTTTTATTTTGACGAGGAAAGTTACCGCTCCTTTGCCGTCAATTATTCTATGGTCGTAGGAGAGGGCAACGTACATCATGGGTCTAATTTCAATTGAGTTACCCACAGCAAATGGCCTATTTTGTATTGAATGCATTCCAAGTATTCCAGATTGTGGAGGGTTTATTATTGGGGTGGAAAGGAGCGAACCGTATACTCCGCCGTTTGAAATAGTAAATGTTGCATCTTCCATTTCTGATGCTTGTAATTTACCTTCTCGTGCTTTTTTACCGAGAGCAGCCAAAGTTAGCTCAATTTCAGCAAATGACATCTGATCAACATTTCGAATAGCTGGTACAACAAGGCCTTTGTTAGTGCCAACAGCAACACCTATGTCATAGTAACGTTTGTATATGATTTCATCACCTGAAATTTCAGCGTTAATTTCAGGAATTTCTCTCAGTGCTTGCACCGCTGCCTTTATAAAGAACGACATGAAACCAAGCTTTATTCCATATTTCTTTTCAAAGGTTTCTTTATATTTTGCCCTGAGATCTATAACATTTTTCATGTTAACTTCATTAAATGTAGTTAGTATCGCAGCGGTATTTTGTGAAGCTTTTAAACGAGCAGCTATTACTTGCCTTATTTTGCTCATTTTTACTCGCTCTTCTCTCCGTTCCCCACTTGCTGCACTTTTTGGCAATTCATATTGTTTTATAGTAGGTTGTTCAGCTTTGCTCATACGACATATCACATCTGCTTTAGTTATCCTGCTTCCCATACCAGTCCCTTTAACACTTTCTGTACTGATTGCATTTTCCTCCATAATTTTACGAGCTGATGGAGCGTCTCTTTTAGCAAGACTCTCACTTTTATCTTCTTTCTTCACCTCTCCTACGGAAAGTTTTGCTAACAATTGATCAGGGCTTATTACATCACCTTCACTTACAAGAAATTCAGTTATTTGTCCTGAAGCTTCTGCAGTGAGTTCGAGTGCTGTTTTATCAGTTTCAATTTCAAAGATTAAGTCATCTACTTCTATTGCTTCGCCAATACTTTTCTTTATTTTGATTACACCTTCTGTGATCGATTCACCACCAAGAGTCTTTGGTGCTCTAATTTCTATAATCTTATTCATAAAACAACCTTTCGTACAAACTTGCTATAAATTTATACATGAAAAGAAACATATAATAAACTAATAAATTTATTTAGGATTAAAAAGGAGTTTATTATAACTCACTTTTAATTAGCCTAGCCCACACGCGCCAATCTCTCTCACCAAGATTGCTTTCGAAAGACAAAAGATCCTTTACAGCTTTTGAGCAAACTTCTTCACTCGGAATTGATAATTTCCTATTCACTTCTAACGCTAAACATTGAGTTTTGCACGCTTGCTTTAAGCGATACATACAAAACATTGCTTCTTGCATAGTCCAACCACACGTTATAGATCCATGACTACGCATTAACATTACAAAATTTTCTTTCAGGTCAGTTATTAATCTCTTTCCCTCTGCATCATCAAGCGCAAGGGAGTTATAATTATGGTAAGATATCTTGTTATAAAAGTGCATTGCCCACTGACTTACAGGAAGTATTCCATCTTTGAAAGAGGAAACTGCTACAATAGAAGGTGTATGCAAGCGAAAAATTGCTTAAATGTCCTTCTTTGCTTGATAATAAAACCATGGATTACATAACCAGTTCTATTATACTGATACTCTTTGCCCTCAATTGCACTTCCATCAAATGATACTTTCATTAATGAATTCTCATTCATTTCATTAAAGCGTATACCAAATGGATAGGTACAAAATGACTTTTGATCCTCAGAACACACTGAAAGGTGAGTATATGTATGGCCATCTAGTTCCAGGTAAGGCAAAATCTGATAGGTATATACTAAGTTTCTTTTTACCTTGCTCTTTGTTAACAGTGCCATTCTTAGTCAAAACCTTCTGAAGGTTTATACAAGATAAAGAGGTTCATAGTAAACTTATACTTTTAGTTTGAAATTAAGTATATCAAGAAAGAAATTGTTAATTCTTAGTAAATAATCCTTTGCTACACAATCTATGAAGCCTATATAGAATTTATGCTCTCAAATTGCATAATACCTTAACCATAAAAACAATTTTCTATATAATATTTTAAATGTTTTAAAGCTTAAGTTTCATGTTATTATGAATATAGATTTTAACATTATAAATAATATGATAAACATTAATACAAAGAGACAGATAACAGGATTTTTCGTATATATTATTGGCTTTTCAGGAAGTGGTAAGCTCTCTACAGCAATAGAATTATCCAATATGATAGATGCATTGATTGTAAACAGCAACTTTTCCAACAATACTCAAGTTTGCTCCATATATGATAATGTTTTTGAGCATAATCATATCCCTAAAGAAGTACAAGATAGAATATATAACATTGCACAAATTATGCTCCAGGCAATAGAAGCTTACCTAATTCACTCAAAAAATTATATATTTATCGATGAGCTAATGAAAAATAACGACCACAATACAAAGATGTATAACTCAGTAGCAGAGCTTAGTAAAAGGATGAACACACAAATTCTTCCTATAGTGCTGAGGTGTGACTTACTCACATTACAAAAGCGCATTAAATTAAAAAGGCAAAGGGAAAATAAGAAAGCCACTAATATAAGCAGCATTATAGAGAACTTTAGGACTTACGATTCATTTATACCACCAAATGCCATAGAAATAGAAAACTCGAATATGAATATAAAAGAAGTAGCCGAAAAAATAACAAGTCAGATGCACAAACTTAGCCAGATTAATAGCATTTATACAAAAGGATGATCTATAACAATTTCATATACTGAAGCTCATTTAAATATAGAGCTTCAACTTCATTTGATTTTTGTTTATTCTTTAGTCTATAATGGACTAACAGTCCTGCATGGCTAGCATCTAATTTTGGTAGATTGCAGTCCATATATGTAATGCAGTTATTGCCTGATGTCCTAGTGCCTAGACGCTGGGCGTTATGTGTTGTAGTTGGATCTGATAATGGCAATAAATTGCAATCAAACAACTGCGTATAAAATCCCTGAGAACTTTTAATTATAGCTCTAATATTTTTTTTGTTATTTGCACAAAGCAAAGACATTGCGTATGCCTGAACCTCTAATGCATTAACTCCATACAATGGCTTATTCGTAACGAGATTTATACCTTTTGCAGCTGATATACCAACTCTAATTCCAGTGAAACTTCCCGGTCCAACTACTACAGCTAAATGGTCTAACTTACTGTAGTTATAGTTGTGCTTATTGAACAGAGTGTTCAAAATTTGAAAAAACGATTCCGCATGACTATTGCTGATGGAATTGTGTTCTACAAAACAATTACCATCGTGATCAATGATCGCTATTGAACTACCAGTACCTACAGTATCAATTGCTAGAATAGACATTACCTGAGTTTATCATAGAGTTTTGTAAACCTTATAGTAAAGGCACCACTACTCATAACATTTGCTAAAGTTATTATTGGGTCAAACACTAAATATAACGCTGTGACTAACGAGAGCATTTTCGGAGAGAACTTAAGGTACTTTTCAAGCACAGGCAGCATTACCATGATTCCTCCCGCAGGAACCGCAACAATAGCAAATTTAAATAACAAAAAATAGAGAAGGAAAGTTATATAGTACGTTATATACATAACCGGAAGTAATTATCATTGATAATATTATAATAAAAACAATTACCCACCAAGTAAAAGCCAGCAGTTATTTGGTACAACAGATGATACAAGATCAGGTTGCTTTACATTTTTTTGCTCTCTTCAAGAGTAAGGGGCATAGTTGCATTACTAAACATTGCACTCATTACAGTAATAAATGCCGGTATCATATTGCTTATGCTAGTTATCCAGCTCGTGACCCTGAATGAATTTGTAGCTCCATATAAGAGAAAAATATAAAAGGTAAGTTGCAGATGTGATAATCACAAAAATTATTGAGCAATCTTTAAATACTGCAAATATAATCTAATCATGCTGCATTTTTAAAGTAAGCCCAAGTACAAATATCGGAATAACCGGTATCAAGAGTACTTTCAGAATAAACAGAAATAAACCTGACATTTTGTGTGAGAGCTCTTTGCTCTTTTTGGGTAGCAAAACAAACACCACCATGCCGGATACAAGTCCATAAACGAGAGCATAAAAGTTAGAAAGCAGTGCAGGTAGTGTAAGCAACCATAAGGAATAATTGTTTCTTCATACGTTATATCTTGTATTGAATAAGTGTTTTGTAGTATAAAATACCCAATTAAATAAGCTATTAAACTTGAAGCCAGGTTTGATAAGAAAATTGTCATAATAAGTAACAATATAAACTTTTAAAGATTAGCATAAAAATAATAAAAGGCATTATAAACAGCAAAGTTTCTTTGATGCTTAAGCTCATTGAGTACAAAAAGGCTTTCACTTCTACTGGGACCAAATGACCAAAAAATACAACTGAAGTGGTAATAACAAGTAAGGTTAGTAGTTGTAACACGCCCTAATATAGCGATATTCTACAAATAGAATGCGGCAAGTTATTTTTCAAGTAAAGCAAAACTGTCTGAACTGCTGCAGAATATTATATCTA
>NZ_NJBR02000078.1:0-10136 GCF_002204235.2 Wolbachia endosymbiont of Wuchereria bancrofti | reverse complement strand
GAAGATAAGTAAAAAAATCGTATAGAACTACATTCTGAGTATCTTAATATGTATCTCCCTAAATACTTTGAGAAACATTGAACTTTTTTCTCTAAAAGAAAGCAGAATTAATGACGATATTATGATTCCATTAAGTGTACCTAAAGAAATAGACATATTTTTTGGAGAATTCTGTCGAATAAATCCTAAAAGGGCTATACAGAGTAAAATACCAGATTTTCGGAAGGATATATATCTGAAAGATTGCAAAAATGATGTAAAATTCTACCTTAATTCAAATAATACTATATCTCTTTCCGTGACATCAGGAAGGATGTCCTATTAGAGGCAGGTTTGCTAGTAATGTAAATAAGCATATTCACAAGCAACTTGAAGTAAAAGTGGACCCTGATTTTGAATGTGTTGAAATAGCTAAGTTGAGGAGGTAAGCTCGGCTTTAAAATAAGTTAGAGTCACACTAGGTAAGCAAACGTTTCAGAGCAAAGTATAACGTAGAGTACACAGAAGTCATGTCTGCAAATGTACTACCACAATTCTTATACTGTAATAGGTAAACTCACGTAGATTATTACAATTAGTCAAGCCTAAGCTACTAATAACCTCTACGGATTATCCCCGTTACTCTATTCCTCATGAAGTACTTTCCTTACTTTCTACGAGTATGCCAAGTCTTCTGCTGTATTTTTGACTCTAAAGTAAAGTTTTAAAGTTCTTTACAACCTCTTTAATTGTTAGTACACTTATAAAAGTGTTACTTTTTATACATTATTATAAAGATTTTTTAAGTTTTTCTTTTTTATTCAATACAACTTACAATCTGACATACCAGAGTGGTCATTCTTTTTTGCCTATCAAAAAGAGTTTTGTTCTTTTTTGTAAGAACGGTATTTGTTTCTTCCAGTCTTTTGCTTTTTTTTCTTTTTTCATAAATTCTTCTTTATGCTCTTGTATTTTTCTTTCCAATTCTGCTGTAGATTCTTCTGCTCTATCTAGATTATTTACTTGCCCTTGCAACTGTTTGTCTATATCACGTAATCTCTCTTAGTTTTTATTAATCTCGTTGATTGTTACTTTTCCTAATTTGTCTTTACATTGCAATATTTCAGCTATATAGTCTGTCGTACTTTCCAATTTGTACTCTAAGAATTCTTTTTCCTTGCGAAGAACTGCGTTTTCAGTTTCAATCGAATCACCCTTTCATGTAATTCTTCTACTTCCTTTTCCACATTAGACTTTCCTTGAGCCAAATTTAACTGGCCACTTAATTTTTCTGTATTCTTGCTTGAGGCATCCACAATTACAGCTATTTTGTCGTTTAACTATATTATTTTATTCTCTAACTTTTTTATTTTACCATCTCCGTCATTTAACTCTTTTACAGTATTATCTAACTGTTGTTTTACACTAATTAGCTCTCTACTTTTCTGGTTTAATAGATTCTTTAACTTCTCCATTAGTTTGCTTGCGGCTTTCTCAGTTTCCTTCTCTAGAATTATTTTCTAGTTCTTGTCCTCCTTTAGCAACCTCATCTCTCTCAGTCGTCCTTTCCTATTACTACTAGTTATTTTATGTGAAAGTGTAGCTGCTAAAACAGATAACATAGCTAAAGTAAAGGCTAGAGGAAGAGGTACACTAAAAAATGCAGCAAATGTTACAGATGCAAGTAACGTAAGAGTAGCTAAAGAACCAGCTACAAGCTAAAATGCGTTAGCTTTGTTAAGTGAATTGCCCAATACCCTCTTTCCACAAACGAAATTTCGACTGTATTGTGTATATATTTATTAAAATTCTCTTTATATCTGTATTTTTATTTGTTACCATATTAATAATATCATGCTGTACTATACCCTCTACTCTTACAAGCTTAGGCTATAAAATGAGAGAACTTGTAAAATTGGTGCTGGCAAAAATTTTTCACTGACCTGATTGAAATTCCAATTTTATTTCATAAGTCTACTTTAGTTTTCCTGTTAGTTCTGAGCTTGGCAATACCTTTTATGCAATCACTTGAGACGTATGAAATATGGTAAATTTTACTCGTTTAACACAAAGGTTGTGAGAAGAACTTGCTTTTGGTATTATTAGTGCACTATGTTCTTGTCTAGATAGGAAACAGATGCCACACTTGAAATTGATATATGCAATACCTATCTTTAAAAATTAAATACTGAACTGTTATATATGAGTAAAAAAGACTACTATAAGCTGCTGGGGGTAGATAGAAATGCTAGTATTGATGAGATAAAAAAAGCATATAAAAAATTAGCGTTAAAGTATCATCCAGATAGGAATCCTGGCAATAAAGAAGCAGAGGAAAAATTTAAAGAAATAACAGCTGCGTATGAAGTCCTATCTGATTCTGAGAAAAGAGCAGGCTATGATCGTTATGGCCACGAAGGTGCTTCCGGTGGGTTCGACTTTAGCCAAGGTTTTGGCTCTGCAGGAGATTTTAGTGACATATTCAACGACTTCTTTGGTGGGGAATTTGGTGGCTCAAGTAGGTCAAGAGCAAAAAGAAGCACAACGGGAGTACCTGGGGCAGACCTACGCTATGATCTTGAAATTACCTTAGAAGATGCGTTTAAAGGAATACAAGCACCTATACATTATGTCACAAACGTAAAATGTGACATGTGTCAAGGTAGAGGTAGTGAAGGAGCAATTAAACCGGTTCAGTGTCATACATGCCAAGGAAGTGGTAGGATTAGAACACAACAGGGCTTTTTTACAATCGAAAGAACATGTACTACATGTTATGGAGAAGGAGAAATAATACAGAATAAATGTAAGAAATGTAATGGAAGTGGTCGTAGAAGAGATGAAGTAAATATATCAGTTTCAATCCCAAAGGGGATAGAAGAAAGTGCTAAGGTAAGGGTAAGTGGTAAAGGAGAAGCTGGAGCAAAAGGTGGAAAAAGCGGCGATTTATATGTATATGTTAAAATTACTCCACATAAAATCTTTACCCGAAATAAAGCAGATTTACATTGTAAAGTGCCTATAAGAATGACACTAGCAGTGCTTGGTGGTGAAATTGATGTTCAGTCTATTGATGGAGCTAAAATAAAAGTAAAAGTTCCAGAAGGTACTCAGACTAGTACCAAATTACGTTGTAAGGAAAAGGGTATGCCTTATATGAACTCATATGCTCGTGGTGATTTATATGTACAGATAATAGTTGAGACTTTAAATCCTAATAATTTAACTAAAAAGCAAATTGAGCTATTAAAAGCACTTGAAGAAGAGGAAAATGCAAGTATACAACAGCAATCTGAAGGGTTCTTTAGTAAAGTAAAAAAAAAGTAAGAAATTTGCTAAATGATGTTAAAAGTAGCTAATTATCATTGGATTTTTTAAGTTACCCTTTATTGTCCAGTACTTGGTATACAACTGCAAGAACATTGTGATTTGAAAGAGGGAGAACGGTACTAAAAAACTACTTAACAAACTTCTCCGCCTCCTTACCACGATACTGGAGGTATTCAGTTACCTTCAATCTGTGCAGATTAAAATGACAAAGTATTACACATAGTTTGCGTCTTATGTTTAATTTTTTGCCTATGTTCACCTTATGTCTTCATAACATTTCTAGGTTCTTACCTATATATGTTGAAACTCATTTATAAAGCGTTTAAGACAGTATAGTACGCCAATTTACAGGATTAGAGAGCAAACATATCTACCACGGGACATTTCCTGTTTTTTTCCGCCTAGTAAATTTCTTAGACATTTATGCCTAAAGGTTAGTTGCATTAAAAAACAGCTGAGTCACGATTATTAAGTATTTAAAATATAAAAAAATGCCAATGTTTTTAAATAGATAATAACCAGGGCTTTTTTTGCCTTTTTTACCACTTGACAAATTTCTTAAAATTTATAGCCAAGGCAATTTAAGAGTCCAAGAAAGATGTCACCCAGATATATGCTTGACACTTGGGTCCAGGAAATTTAGTTATATATGGGGAAATCTTGCTTATGTTAGCTATAGTTTGAAATTAAGAAATATTCAAGTGATCATGTTAGAAGAAAAATATAGCTTTAAAGAAGTCGAAAATAAGTATAATATATTATGGGAAGATAGTAGGGTCTATAAATGGGATGGTAAAAAGGAGAACACTTTTACTATAGATACACCTCCACCAACAATATCAGGCAAACTGCATATTGGTCACATATTCAGCTACTGTCACACAGACTTTATTGCAAGATTTCAACGCATGCTTGGAAAAGATATCTTTTATCCAATTGGGTTTGACGATAATGGCCTTCCTACCGAAAGGTTGGTAGAACAAACCTATAAAATCCGTGCAAGAGAAGTTGGGAGAGAAAAATTTATAGAGATGTGCCATGAAGTTATTGAAAAATCAAAGCAGGAATTCAAGGAACTATTGAGGTCAGTTGGTATTAGTTATGACTGGAGTTTAGAATACCAACAATCAGCAAAGAAACTGTGACACTTTCTCAAATGTCGTTCATTGATCTATATAATAAGGGATATGCATATAGAAAGATGCAGCCTATCCTTTGGGATCCAGTTGATAAGACAGCAATTGCGCAAGCAGAAATAGAAGATAAAGTCTGTGAGTCATCTTTAAACACAATAATTTTTTCTACTGAAGAAAATGAGCAGATCGATATTGCAACTACGCGACCTGAGTTATTTCTGGCATGTGTTGCAGTTTTTTGCCATCCAGAGGATGCACGTTACGCTCATCTAATCGGAAAAACATCTGTAGTACCAATAATAGGAGTCAAAGTTCCAATAATAGCTGATGATAGGGTTAAAATAGATAAAGGCACTGGGCTTGTTATGTGCTGTACATTTGGCGATGAGCTCGACATATATTGGCAACAAAAGCATAATTTGCCGATGAAAATTATCATCGATCGGGATGGGAGGATAAATCTAGATTCAGTGTACGATAATAATAGATCCCAGTATCAAGGCACTGGGATGACAGGGGAAAGAAGTACTGGGATGATAAAGGAAGGTGCCATTTCGCTACACTACGGTGTCATTCCAGTGCGCAACACTGGAATCTACGATGAAATCAATGGACTAAAGGTTAAGAAGCAAGAAAGAGAATAATTAAAATTCTAACTGAAAGAGGACTTTTGATAGGAAGCACTAACATTTCTCATTCTGTCAAGTGTGCAGAGAGGTCTGGTGTATCACTTGAAATATTGCCTACTTATCAATGGTTTATTAAGACTTTAGATCAAAAAGCTCAGGTGTTAGATAAAGTAAAAGAATGCAACTGGCATCCAAGCACCATGCGTAAGCGTATGGAAGTGTGGATAGAAGGGCTAAATTGGGACTGGTGTATCTCAAGGCAACGTTATTTTGGTATACCGTTTCCAGTGTGGTATTCAAAACGTAAAGGCGAAGAAGGCAAAGTTATCCTAGCTGAAGTAGAGGATCTGCCTGTAGATCCATTGCAAGACTTGCCGAAGGGTATAGTAAGGAAGAGGTGGTTCCAGATCAAGATGTAATGGATACCTGGGCCACAAGTGCGATCACTCCTCAACTGAGTGCGTTGGCAGTAAACAGTGAGTTTAGCTTGCCAGATCATCGTTATAATACGATATTTCCTGCAGACCTACGCAGCCAAAGTCATGAGATAATAAGAACTTGGGCTTTTTATACGATTTTGAAAGCATACTACCATGCAAATTCTTTACCCTGGAAAAATATCATGATCAGTGGCTGGTGCTTGGCTGATGATAAGAAAAAGATGAGTAAATCAAAAGGTAATATAATAACTCCAAAATCGATACTTGATACATATGGTGCAGATGTAGTGCGTTATTGGACAGGTAACTCAAGGCTTGGAGTTGATACAGTCTACTCTGAAAACATACTCAAAATTGGCAAGCGCCTTGTTACAAAACTTTGGAATGCCAGCAAATTTGTTTCTATATTCATGGAAAGGTATCAAGTTGTAAGCATAAATTCTGTCAGTGAGACAATGGATCAGTGGATATTATCTAAACTATATAAAGTTATAGAAAAAGCAACGAATAACTTATTACAATTTGAATACTGTGAAGCTTTGGGTGCAGTAGAAGGATTTTTTTGGAAAGACTTTTGTGACAATTACTTAGAATTAGCAAAAAAACGTGCATATGGAGATAAAGTAAGCAGCGAGGCAAACTTAAGTGCGAAACAAAGTTTGACATATGTATTAAATACTATTTTGCGGTTATTTGCACCTTTTCTGCCATATATTACTGAACAAATATATCACCAACTATATAGCTATAATTCTGTGCACAATCAAGGTAACTGGCCGAATAAGAAGGAGCTTATCTATGATAAGCATTCTGAAGAAATGGGAGATAAATTCATGCAGATATTAAACCTCGTGAGAAAAATAAAAGCGGACAATAATGTATCAGTTAAGCATTTGATAAAAAAGTTAATGATAAAAGCAAATGTGCAAGAGGATAAGTTGAATCAGTCTGCGCAGAATGATTTACAGACAGTCTGCAATGCTGAAATGATAGAATGGAGTGAAAATGCACAAGCAGGACTTATAACTGAAAATGGGAAGTTTATTGTAAGTATAGATTTATACTAATTATTATATAAAGCTAACTTGATTCCCTTTAGCATTCATACTACTTTAGCAGTTGTTTTACTATGAAAGGACAGTAGTGGGAGATTCATATAAAAAAACAATGTACCATATCTTATAGCTGGTGCTTTTGCTACTTTAGCACTGATTGCATCCAGGATACCTGCTGTGGCCTTTTACGTTGGATTCTTGTCTTCAGTTACAGCCTTTAACATATCTCTGCCTATTGCCTTGAGTTTACTTATATTTTCTGCTTTGGTGCCCGCACTTTCACGCAAAATGATTAGTAATAGTAAGAAATTAGAGGTTGAGAAAAATAAATTTGCTAAAAAAGAGCAAGGGTTAGAAAATAAAATAACTCTAGAAAAAAGAGCTAGATAAGCTGCAGATAAAAAAGTGGAGGAATTAAATAATTAATTTAATAAATTAACTCAAGAGAAGTAAAATTTAAAAAGCAAAATTGAAGGGTTAAGTGGGGAAGTGAGTCAATTGATGGAACAAGAAGCTAATGCACAGCAAGAATCAGATGATACTCTAAAAAAATAAGTGATAAGGATAGTGAAATCCAGGGATCAAAAAGTCAAATAGATATTATTAATAGCGAGAAAAAGGAGTTATGCTGTAAAAATACAGAGTTGAATATGCAAGTAGGTCAGTTAGAATGCGAAAAGAATAATTCTTTTCATTATACTGAAGAGCTACGTGATGAAAATAAGAAACTAAAAGAGGAAAAAGGTAATTTACAAGGCCAGTTATGTAAGATGGAATTATACAATTTAAGACGTGAGTATGATAATTCATCCTGTAAATTACAAGAGAAGGTTTCCTCTCTGAATGATCAAGTAACTATGTTAGAAGAAGAAAAGAGACAATTAGAAATAGGTTAAAAACGAGAACAGAAGAAGTAGAGTAGCTAGAGATACGGTTAAAATCAAAAGAAGAACTACATAATGCATTAGAAAAGCAAATAGCTGGCAGTAATGGTAAGAATAGGAAGTTGGAGAAAATTTTAGTCAAGAAAAAAATAAAAATAAGGAATTAGAAAAAAAGTTAGAGGATCTAGAGACAAGCTACGATAATCTAAGAGATAAAAATTGCAATTTAATTAAAAGAGAACGAAAAATTGAATAAGAAATTACCGTTTTTAAAAGTAGAAAATAAAGATCTTCTTAACATATCAGAAATAGTGCAAAGTAGTCACAATAAAGGTCTGAACAAATTTAAATAGCAAAGGAGAGAATGTGTAAGGACAAGCAGTATTTACTACACTCAGTGTAATAGTAACAGTGATAGAACGATAAGCCATTAACTCGGTAGAATCATACACACAACATGAATACTACGTGCAAGAAATAGTTAACTAGTTCACGTAACCTATATGTAAAGAATGAAATATAGATGGTCTATAAAAACATGACCATGATACTGCAGAGCACTTAAAACAGTCATAAAATCTTTTAAATATTGATAGCCTTTTCCACAAAAACGAAAGATGAGTTAATTAATTTTACTTTAGGGATACAAAAAGCAGTGAACATTTATCAGAACTTGAAGTAATAGGTGAAGGTAAGTGTGCTAATGAACAACTCCAGAAACTAGACATATCCACTCCAAAAGAATTGCTATACAAAAAGCCAAATGAGGCTACACGTACAGAAGAAGATCTTGATATACCAGTAGATACTCTATTCCGATTAAACACACTGATGTTACTACGTATTGCACATCAGACTGGATACACGGAACTTAAATGAGCCTACTTAGTGCCCTCTGGGTCAAGAATTGCCGTGATCTTTTTGTAATAAAAGAAATTGCAAAATGCAGTAGTTATTTTTATAGTCTACAAAAAGACGTAGAGGTATACAATGAATCCAATAATATGCGCACTAGACACGCAAGACTTAAATGAGGCCATATCCTTGGCTAATACTTTGCGCGACAAGATTGGCATGATAAAGCTTGGATTAGAATTTTTCGCTGCTCATGGTCCTTCCGGAGTGAGAGAAGTTGCAAAGTGCAATGTACCAACTTTTTTAGATCTGAAATTGCACGACATTCCAAACACTGTAGCTAAAACAGTTGAAGCGATAAAAGTTCTGAATATTGAAATATTAACATTACATATCAGTGGTGGAACAAAAATGCTTGAAGAGGCTCTAAGTATAGTGAAAGACACAAAAACGAAACTAATTGGAGTAACAGTATTAACCAGTATGAGCAATGAGGATTTGAGCGAACTTGGAATAGCAAGAGAGGTAAAATCACAGGTAATTCTGTTTGCAAAGCTTGCAAAGAAGGTTGGACTACACGGAATAGTCTGCTCGGCATTAGAGGCTCAAGAAGTGTATCAAGAATGTGGTAAAGACTTTAAAATTATTACTTCAGGAATTCGTGTAGGTTCTGGCCGTGATGACCAAAAAAGGACAGCGACACCAAAAGAAGCAATGAATTCAGGAGCTGATTACATTGTGATTGGTAGACCCATTACAAAAAGTAATAGTCCTGCAAACAGTGCAGAATTAATATTGAAATCACTTAGTTAACCAAGACTGCGAAAAAAAGTAAAAAAGTGCTTGACATGAAAAAGTAAACATTATATAGTAAAATTATCTTTCATATTTTTCCTCACTTAACTTAGTTAAGTGTAGTTATTTAATAACTTGCGGCACTATCTAAGTAGTGCCGTATTGTTTTCTTGTTTATATCTTTAACAGGTAAATAAGTGGTGTTGTCCTAACGAATAGTACTGAAACCTAAAGACTTGTTTAGGCCACGGAGGCTAGATTTCGATACTTGGATAACGCCAAAGATATAACCTGTATATCCCTAATGCAGTCGGAGCAAGCTAAAACCATATTTTCACCTTCAAAGGAGGCTATTTTGCCACTTACTAATATTACTGATCGTGTTAATGAATTAGCTTCATCATGGGAGCAATTTAAATTAACAAATGATCACAGACTAAAAGAAATTGAAAGCAAAGGATGCGCTGATTCTGCAACGGTTGAGTAGTTATACAAAATAAATAGTGATATCGATAATTACAAAGAACGCTTTGATTTAATCAAAACTGCAGCATAGCGTCCAGAAGTAGGTGCAGACTTTAGTACAGGCAACAAACATTTTTCTGATTATGTCCTCAAGGGAATAGAAAGCTGTTTATCGCACAAAACTCTTAGTGAAGATGATGATAATATTGGAAGATATCTAGTTACTCCGCATATTATAAAAAGTATAAACAAGCATGTAACTGATTCGTCTCCAATGCGACAAATATGTTCCAGTCAAAGAATCTCTACCGAAATATTGGATTATATTATAGAAGATCACGACCATGCTGGTGCAGGTTGGAGTGGTAAAACAGTAGAGAGTGAGAATGGGAAAGAAAAACCCAAGATAATTTTACAGAAAATGCAGCTACATCTAAAACCCAAAAGATTTCCATCACAACTTACGAGTTATATGCCTAACCACAGATATCATACCGCAATTCATTTGCAGTATCTTACCCACTAACAAGCAGTGGAGTGACGATTATTGGTATTACTTTAGCTATAA
>NZ_NJBR02000077.1:0-3866 GCF_002204235.2 Wolbachia endosymbiont of Wuchereria bancrofti | reverse complement strand
AATTATATAATACTTTGTCATTTTAATCTGCACAGATTGAAGGTAACTTAATACCTTCAGTATCGTGATAAGGGGGCTAGCTAGGTTTGTAAAGTAGTTTTTTCGGGTTACCTAAATGATGGCCAGGCAAAAATTATATGGTTTGCGAGAAGTTTAATCTAAACTTGGTTTGTAATGCCGTATTTACACACTAATTTCTTTACAATAAGCTCCATACACAGGGCTTTCAGCTATAACAGACTGCTGTATTTTAATTTTTTAATAATTGTGTGCTACTAATTATATATAAGTTCCATTTGTAAAGAGAGTAGGAGATGATTTCTAAGAATTTAGAGGCAAGTTTAAATAGAGTATTATTGATTGCCTCTAATTTTAATCTTAAATATGCAAAAGTAGAGCATTTATTGCTTGCATTAACTAAAAATGTGGATGTGAACTACGTTTTATCAAGGTATAATATTAGGGCTGATAAAACCAGCAATATGGATAGCATTCTATCAAGGTAGAACATTAAGCCTAATGGCTATAGTAGTGATATAAAAGTTTTTTTACAAGACAATTCTGAATTGACTATCAATGGAGTTGAGCCTAATTCGCTATTTCGATGCCTAATACATAGGGCTATGATACGTGCTCATAGCTTAGAAAAAAGGAAAATAAATGGAGTAAATGTTCTAGTAGAAATTTTGTTCTGACAAAATTTCTACATTGAAGATTTATTATAGAGACAAAACGCGAATGATTCCAATTTAATTTATCATATATCTAGCATGAAATGCTCCAGCAATATAGATGAATACACTACTAATCGTAAGGTAAAGCTCGATAAAAATAATGATGTTTCTACTGCAGTAAATAAAGGTGAGTTATTAAAAGATGAAAAAGTTCTACAAAGTTATTGTAAAAATTTAAATGATTATGCAAGAAGTAAAAAAATAGATTGCGTTATTGGTCATGATTATGAATTAAACCGCACTATAGAAATATTACTAAGGCGCAGAAAAAATAACCCTTTATATGTTGGGGACCCAGGTGTTGGCAAAACAACAATAGTTGAAGGTTTAGTATTGAAAGTAATCGAAGGCAGTGTTCCAAATGTGCTTAGGTCGAGCATGATTTATGCTTTGGATTTAGGATCACTTCTTGCAGGAACACGCTATAGAGGTGATTTTGAAGAGAGAATAAAGTCTATAATAAAGGCAATTGAGGCAAAGCCGGGTGCTATTCTCTTCATTGACAAAATACACACTATCATTGGAGCTGGTTCAACAAGCGGTAGTTTTCTTGATGCTGGTAATTTGCTGAAGCCTGCACTTGCAAGAGGTACATTGCGTTGTATAGGTGCAACCACATACAGAGAATACAGCAGTAGTTTTGAAAAAGATAAAGCGTTAGCAAGAAGGTTTCAAAAGATTAACGTACAAGAGTCTTCTGTTAATGAGATAATAAAAATATTAAATGGTATAAAGCACTGCTATGAAGGATACCATGGAGTATATTATACAAAACATGCCATTAAGTCTGCAGCTGAACTTTCACATAAGTATATTATCGGACAATATTACCTGATAAAGCAGTTGATATTATAGATGAAGCAGGAGCATATTGTAAGTTACTGAAAGACAGACACAAAATTGTGAACAGTAGAGATATTAAAAACACTATCACTAGAATTACAAAAGTACCTTGGAGGTCTGAGCTTGAAGATATGCAAAGGGTGAAGGCCATAGGAGAAAATCTTGAGAAAGTTATTTTTGGCCAGGAACAAGCAATAGAGTCCCTTGTCAATTCTATTAAAATTGCTAAACCTGGGTTGAGAAATTACAATAAACCCTTGGCAAATTATCTTTTTACAGGGCCAACAGGTGTTGGCAAAACTGAACTTGCAAAACAGTTAGCAAAGAGTATGGGCATGAACCTCATGCGTTTTGATATGTCTGAATATATGGAATCTCATTCTATATCTAGAATAATGAATTCTCCTCCTGGATATGTGGGTTATGATCATGGTGGACTACTTACAGAATCTGTGTTTAATAATCAATATAGTGTTGTTCTTCTTGATGAAATTGAGAGAACTCACAGTGGTATTCACAATATATTACTACAAATCATTGACTATGGTTGTGTTACAGACACTTATGGATGTAAAATTAGTTTTTCCAATATAATTTAATTATGACAACCAATGCAGGGGTACTTGAACACAGTAGGAACTCTATTGGCTTTGGATATAAAAATTTCTATATTAGTGATAGCGAAAAAGTAATGGAACAGGTTTTTAGTCCCGAGTTCTGTAATCGTCTTGATTGCGGTTATTTCTTTTTCTGACTCAAATATGGATGTGATTTTGCATATTGTGGATAAATTCGTTCAAGAATTGAAAAAACAACTTGCACAAAAAGGCACAAGCTGCTTAGTGGAAGGAAAAGTAAAGTCTTATCTTGCGCAAATGGGTTACAGTAAGAAAATGGGAGCACGCCCAATAGAAAGACTGATTAAAAAGGAAATAAAGAGTTACTTAGCTGAAGGAATACTGAACCGTCGACTAATTAAAGGAAGAAATTTAAGGGTTTATATGAACAGGCAAGAAGACAAAATTTCCTTCGATATAACTTAAAATTCTTGTGTTAAATTTCATCTTTGCTATAATTTATAACTGAAATTCAATTTAAGTTATAGTGATAATAAGTGATAAAGTAAGACAAATCCTAAGCTACTATGAGAGTGAAAATCCTGGGGTAAGGGCAAACCTTACTCGTATTCTCATGCATGGAAAGCTTGGTGGTACTGGTAAATTAGTAATTCTCCCTGTAGACCAAGGGTTTGAGCACGGGCCAATAAAGAGCTTCGAGGTTAACCCCCATGCTTATGATCCGCATTATCATTTTCAGCTTGCAATTGATTCAGGAGTAAGCGCGTACGCTGCTCCGCTTGGTATGATTGAAGCTGGTGCTTCAACTTATGCTGGAATGCTCCCACACATTTTGAAACTTAATAGTTCCAACTCTCTGCATTCAAAAAGTTTGACTTCCGATCAAGCAGTTACTGCTTCTGTAAAAGATGCACTGCGTTTGGGCTGCACAGCTGTTGGATTTACTATATATCCTGGTTCTGCTAAGTGTTTTGATATGATAGAAGAAGCTCGTAAAATCATCGCTGAAGCTAAGTCTTGTGGGCTTGCAGTTATATTATGGTCTTATCCACGCGGTGAAGGCATTTCCAAAGAAGGTGAGACAGCAGTTGATGTTATTGCTTATGCTGCACATATAGCAGCTTTGCTTGGTGCTAATATAATAAAAGTAAAACTTCCAACTAACCACTTGGAAAAAGAAAAAATAGAAGCTGGAAATATTGAGTCATTATCCAAAAGGATTGAATATGTCAGAAAATCTTGCTTTGCAGGAAAAAGAATAGTAGTTTTTTCTGGTGGTGAGTCAAAGTCAGTGAATGATATATACAATGAGGCAAAAGAAATTAAGCAAGGTGGCGGTAATGGTTCAATTATTGGGCGTAACACTTTTCAAAGAAAGAAAGAAGAAGCTTTATCTATGCTAAAAGATATAATGGATATCTACACATAAAAAACGGCTGGGTGGCAGAATGGTTTATGCGGAGGACTGCAAATCCTTTTTATACCGGTTCAATTCCGGTCCCGGCCTCTTCTATAGCTTGTGAAGGTTGTTTAATTTGACAGTAGCTTTAAGTATCTATTTAGGAGTGCAGCAGAGAGAATTTTCAAGCGAGCACGACTGTAAAAATAAAGTAGGTTAAATGTAGCAATAGAAACAGGACTAAAAAACCACTTGACAAGCTTCGCCAGCCTTCTTAGCCCAAAACTGGAGCTATTTTATATAATTTTCCAG
>NZ_NJBR02000076.1:0-20692 GCF_002204235.2 Wolbachia endosymbiont of Wuchereria bancrofti | reverse complement strand
GTTCAGGTGAAAGATGATACAAAAAGTGCTAAAACAGGAAACAAAAAAGCTTTAATAGACTCGTTAATAATGATATTGTCTGCATCAACACAGGTATATTCATGATTGTTAATTTGATACATATTGCAAGCTAACAAGTAGACATAACAAGTATGCTGCTCAGTAATATTAGCACAGGTGTTTTTTTTGTTTAATTTCCCTGATTTCAAATGTGTACTCTTTTTTTAATTATTTCAGAGAAAAAAGCCTACATAAAAAATGTAACTACAAGAAAACACTAGAAGCAAAAAGAAGGAACAAATATAGAATTCAAGGTATTTGTTTGGACATTCTATGCGATGTACTATTTTTAACTGGTGCTGCAGTTTCTATTGCTTTATTTAGTAATCCTGTAGTTCTTTTCATTACTATACCACTCATTACATTAGGTTGTGTAGTAATGGTTGAACATAACTCACTCTATTTACCGTCAAGTTAAAAACTCTAAAAACCACTCTTCACAACTTTCAAAAGAGAAACAGTAAGAGCTGCACACAGAGATGAAAAAAGAAATAAATTCATCACGCCTTTACAAAATTGCAGCAAAAGTCCTGCCTAACATAATAGTACTAGCAAGATTGCACACTAATGAGGAGGACAAAGAAAAACGACAAGAGGTTAACTTTTAAAAGAAATGCTGAAATGAGGTAAAGGGAAATAAGTTAACAGTAATACAGTGAATAAAAAGGTAAAGTTGTCTAAGCACCAAGTAAAGATAACAAAAAGGAAAACATTAAACGCAATTCTGAAGTTTCATCAATCATACCTTTTTTTGAGTGAAAATGTAGTTGATAAAGGGAAAGATAGCGATACTTTATGGTCTCTCTAGTTTTCTACTTAGCATTGCTATTAACCTTACTGCTTCCACGTAACATTTATGCTCTTCAGCCAAGATGCGTTTTGAGAGGCTATGAAT
Source organism: Wolbachia endosymbiont of Wuchereria bancrofti (assembly GCF_002204235.2). NCBI lineage: Bacteria > Pseudomonadati > Pseudomonadota > Alphaproteobacteria > Rickettsiales > Anaplasmataceae > Wolbachia > Wolbachia endosymbiont of Wuchereria bancrofti. The sequence goes on along the minus strand of NZ_NJBR02000076.1, from coordinate 19,737 downwards.
ATCATCATTTGGTAACACTGGTACAGCAGCTTGAGCAATTATAGCCCCAGCATCAACTTCAGAAGTGACGTAATGCACGGTACAACCCGTAACTTTTACACCTGCTTTCAGGGCTTGTTCCTGGGCATTTAGGCCCTTGAAAGAAGGAAGTAAAGAGGGATGAACATTTATAACTTTGCCATGCCATTTATTAAGAAAGTCAGCTTTGAGAATTCTCATAAACCCCGCAAGGCAAACTAAATTAACCTCATGTTGAACAAGTATTTCATGAATTTTATCAACATCAAGTGGTTTATTTTCAACAACAAATGTTGGCATTCCTGCCTGCTCTGCTACCTTTAAACCAGCAGCTTTATTATTGTTGGAGATAACACATGCCATTTCTGCAGGAAAGCCGTAATTTTGACATGCTTTCATCAATGCTTGCATGTTCGATCCCCTACCTGAAATTAGTATTCCAAGTTTTACCTTTTTTATCATGTATAGTTAATTTATAGTCTAGTGTGAGAATTAATATTAGCAAAATAGCCCAAAAGGAAAACTTATTTTATGGCGAAGAAGTAACTTACTTAGACTTTTTGCATAGTTTTTAGCAACATGCATGGTATCCAGCCGTCATTTAGGTAGCTCAAAAACCACTTGATAAGCTTTACCAGTCTCGTTATTACTAACAATAAAGCTGTTTTATAGTTCTAAGTCTATTGGAAGCCTGGATCTGGGGGTTCTATTCTTTTAGTGTGTTGCATTTAATTTCTATAAGGTATTTTTGCTACATTCTTTCTGAACTTTTTCTATGATGGGGTTGTTATACCCAATGCCATAAATTATGCTTAATTAAGTGTTTAAAAATACTAAAAAAACGCAACAAATAATATAGGCTATGCAAAACCTAATAACGAACTGCCTCACGCATCTAGCTTAAATTGGCTTTAACGCTTAGATATTTTGTTGTTTTTATGTAGTATATAATTATAAGTATACATTTTTGTAATTGCGTTATTATTTATTTAACAAAGTATTAGTATAATCTATTGACTGGATTAATGGAGAAATTTGAATGAGCAAATTACCGAAACAATGCGAAAATAAGTAAGTCTCAGGTTATCCAGTGGGAGGTAATAAAAATTGTGAATATGATGATAACTGCTTGTCAAAAATACTAACTTTATACGTTATCAAAATGGTTCAGCTACCAGATTCCTATATAAGCGATGAACCTGAAATCAACACTATTCTGACAAGAGTAAGTGTGACAAGTGAAAATGTATTTTTAAATAAGGCTGCTACTATTGAAATCATGGAAGACATTTTTCCATATAAATTTAACAGTAAGAAGAAAAATAACATATTAAGACTAGAAGACTTGTACAATCATTTATGCTCTATTGTTGGCAATAGTCTTCTAAAAGAAATGCTTGAAAGTCTAGTAATGAAATATAAGGACGCTGTTAACTTATTTAAGCAATTACCTAATTGAGCACAGTATTTTCAAAACTTCGTTCTCTATTTTAGAAACGCCACTCTCAAGGCTTTCATCTATCAAACACATGATGGACAGATATATCTGTCGTTTTTTTGCAACATCAATAGTTAAAGTACCAGGGGTAATTGTGACTGAATTGGCAAATAATGCAATGCTCCCGTCGTTATGCCCTTTGCACTTCTTTAGGATAATTATCGGCTCAAGTTTAAGTTTAGCTTGCAGTACCTTTTTTATTACATAAATACTCGATAGAATGACTTGGTATATCAACCATGATATATAACTTAACAATTTACAAAACTGCAGTCTATTTGTACCATTTAAGATCTGACTAAGAGCGTTTTCAGCATCCATCAACCGCTTAAAGACAAACAGCGTAAACATAGAGGAAAATATTCCACAAAAAATAAAAAACGGCTCAAAATAACCAGACAATATAGTCCATAGAGAAAATAAGATTATAAAGAACAGAGAAAAAAACTTGATTTTTTGCCTAAGGTTCATGGTCTACAGTATAACTAGGGTGATTTTTAAGGAAAGATAATAATGACTCTACTCCAGAAAAATTGAAAGAAAGCTGACTACTCTTATGAATTGAAGACAATAAAATACTTAAATATTAACATTAATGGACCATATACATATTATTAAAGCATAATAATAATTAGTAAGGTAGGCTATGATAGATATTTCTCAAATACAATTTCCTTCAAGAGAGCTTAGTAAGCTAAAATTTGTTGATTACTTTGCAACTTTTATTTCTTTAAGCATTTTAGTTAACCCTGCTACTCTTTATTTTCACCTTGCTACCATACTCCTCAGATCTGAAATTAAAACCTTTTACATTTATAAAGAAATCAGAACTGCAAAGCAGCAAAAAATAAGCAAAAAAAGAGTATTGGAAAATGTTTTTTAAGAACTATACTATAAAATAGCAGCTTCTCTCTTGCTCGCTGCTTTTATGGATCTACCTGACTTTCACCACCAATTTCTTATTGATCCCGTTACTGAAAACAACACCACCTACAATGCCATTAATTTTATTGCAGAGTGAACTCAGGCAAAAAGATTCTAATTTTATTATGTTATTTAAAATTTCTATGAATTTCTTTTTAGAGAGTACAAAGGAAAACTTACGGGCATGATCAATAGTTTTGATGCTGATCTTGAACACTTGCTTCCTCATCAGTTAAATGACGGTATTCATCACAATATCAACAAGCTAAGAAATAAGTACGGTAATAAAGTATCAGAAGATGTTATTAATGATGGTGAATTTAAGCAGTTTGTTGAATATACAAATGATTCATATTAACTTAACCTAATGATTGTCAATTTAGTAATGAAGACAAAGGAAGAGTGATTGGATTTTTAAATGACTTCTGTGAAAATGATCAAAAACATAGCCCTGGCTTTACAGGTGGGTAAATTTTACTTTTAGTTTTGGGAGCCTGCAATGATGGAGACATCGAAGCTGTAAAAAATAAAAAAGACACATTAATTATAAATCTGCTTGATAGTCAAACTTTCTCTAGAAAAGAACGAATTCCTAACACCTGCTTCACCGGTATTGTCTACAGAATGATAAGTACACTAGAGGGTATTTATCCCGATCTAGAAACTAGATTTACTGTTCCGCATCAAATATCAATTTTAGAACAGAAAATGAAGCGCATAAGTTCATGTTAGATATGCTAAGAACAAGAAAAAAACAACAAAGAAATCTTTAATGCTTGGTATAAGACTCAGGACAATCCAAATGATAATGAAAGTCAAAAAATAGTTGATGATTTTACTTCAGAAGTAAGTATTCCTTTAATGAGAAAGTTATTGAGTTTTACTTCTCAATAGTGAATAAGTTGTGCTGATGTTAATGAAAAATATTAACTCTATAAAGTTAAATAAATTATAATGTTTTGAGCTAGGTTAGCACATAAAAAATGAACTGAATAAGTATAGCTTAGATGACTAAGAAAGTTTACTTGAAAGTATAAAAGAAAAAGTATTCTTGGAACTATTAAACCGAGATTTGCTTAAGACAGATTTTTCTCTCAAAGGTTCATCTTTGAATAAAGCTAGAAAGTAGCTAACACAATAACAGAGAAAGAGGTTAAGGCATTTAAACTGAAAGCTGAAAAAGCCAGTAAAGTTAACCCCATTGAAGTTTAAGTAGATACTACACTGCAAAATCTTGCAAAAAAATCGCTAAAAGAAAAGTGCTGCCTCGCATATAAATACCTTAGTAATAAATATCAAGGTAATAAAAAAAAAGGAAATGATAGAAATTTTACTTAAAAAACTAGAAATAACAAAGGAACAAATAAAGTCTCTATTAGAAGAGAATAATATACGCAAGCTAAAATTAGCACTTGATAATATATGCAGAAGAAGCGGAAAAAATATGGAGGAAACGATAAAAGAAAAAGAAATAGAAGAGATAGTCGCAAGTCGTTTCTCGCATGAATATCTGCTAGTAATGCAGCAGAAGGAACGGGAATGGGACGTAGCTTATAAAAATTTACGTTCCCTACCTTGCAGAAGATTCACTATATTTCTATAGTGTTTTAAAAAAATTAATATTGCTACAGTTAATAGAGTAAAAAATAAGTCTCTTTGAAAAAAGAAAGATGATAATACAGCAGCTATAGTAGAAGTCAAAGAAGCAAGAGAGGAGTATCGAAAAGCAAAAAATACTGCTAACCAAATAAATACAAATGTTAATACTAAAGAGATATTAAGCGCTATCAAAATTCCTAAAGTTGTTGCAACTCCTTTTCCTCCACTAAACTTCAGCCATACAGGAAACATATGTCCTAAAACTGCTAAAATTGCAGATGCATACATGTGAAAACTACCATCATCGAAAAATTGTTGTGCTATATAAACCGCAATAAACCCTTTTAAAGAATCCAGAAGTAATGCTAAGGTAGCAATACATTTATTTCCTGTTCTTGCAACATTTGTAGCACCAATATTCCCTGAACCTACTTCTCTTAAATTTATTCCTTTTATTTTCGTAATAATTAAGCTAAATGGTATTGAACCTAATATATAGGATAATACAAAAACTATATATTTCTCCATTATATCCACGCTCTCAGTGCCATTCTAGCATGTGACGTATAACTGTACAATACTGTGACTTGAGAATAGTCCTTACCAAGAAAGATATCACCCCAGTGCTCAGACACTGGAACTTAATTGTAAATAAGTATACCAGAGAGCTATATAAGAGCTGGATTCTAGTGTCATGCACTGGAACGACATCAAAGATTAGTATCCTCATTTATTTTTTTTCGTTTAACTAACATTTGCACCAGAACCTAATTGATTTTATTATTTCTTAGCCTTTTCAAATAGCATTGAACTTCACCATTAATTTGACTGCTAAATAGTATAAGCGCTGTCATATTAATAAGGGCCAAACAAGAGAACAAAGTTCCACCGATATTAGCAATAGCCATTATATCTTTAGATAAACCTGAGAAAAATGCAACCACTACTACCGCTATGCGATATATTACAATACTTTTCGTACCAAATAAATATAGCCATCCCATTTCACAACAATATACAAATGAGATTACTGAAGAAAACGCAAACAAAGGTGCAGCTATAATTAAAAATATAGGAAACCAAGAAGAAACTGTTTCAAACGCTTTTTGGGTAATCAATATTCCTTCGCCCATGCCAGTCTGGTACGCACCTGTTATCACTATTGTTATTCCTGTTAAACAACAAATTAACATTGTATCAAAGCATGGCTCTATCATTGCAACTAGTCCAGTTCTAACTGGTTCCTCATCTTTAGCTACTGCGTGAGTAATTGAAGCAGAGCCAACACCTGCTTCACTGGCAAAAATCGCCCTTTGAATTCCAGCAACAAATGCCCCTACTACTCCTCCACCAACAGCATTGAAGTCTATCATATTAGAAAATAATATTTTAAATACATTGCTAAAATTGTGAATATTAAACGTAATTATTGTAATACAACTAAAAATATATATGAGTGACATAACAGGTACTAGCGCAGAAGATACTCTCGCTATCCTTCTAATTCCCCCGATAATTACTAGAGCAAGCAATGCAGAGATTATGGAAGATAGAAACCAAGGATGACTATCCACCCAATTTGAATAGCCAGATAATATTGAAACCATTTGATTAGTTTGAAATGCTACACTTCCCCCTAAACCTGATAATACAAAAAATACCGCATATACCGCAGCTAAGACAATACCAAGTTTCTTAAACCCAAATTCCTCCAGCCCATTTCTTATGTATTGAAAGGGACCACTAAACAATTGTTCCTGACCTTCTGTTCTGTGCCTGAATGCTAAAGTCACTTCAGCGAATTTTGCTGACATACCAAAAAAGCCTGTAATCATCATCCAAGGTATTGCTCCTGGCCCTCCCATTGAAATTGCAATTGCAACACCAGCAACAGTTCCAAGGCCTACTGTGCTTGAAAGTGCAGTTACAAATGCCTGAAAATGCGTAATGTGACCATCGTGATGATCTGTATCATATTTTCCACATAAAATAGTAAACGCATGTTTAAACATCCTTATGTTGAGAAATTTAAAACGCAATGTTAGAAAGACATAACCAAAAGCCACTAAAAGAATTATAAATGGCACGTAGCAAACCTTGAAAAACAACACTTCATTCATGAAGTTGTTTATCCCACTTAATATAGCGTCATAGCTCTCATAAAAATCTGAAGTAGCGTACACATTATTAAACAATAGGCAAAATAATATTATATAAAGCAATCTATAAATCATCTCTAATACCCTCTAGAATTGTAATAAGAATCTATTGTATTTAAGACTTCCCTTCTCAGTAGATATATCGTAACAGCACTTGGAATCATAAGGCACATAAATAAACTGTCACCTAGATAAGATATAAATTCTATATTTTTTGACATACAACCAATATACACCAAAACCGCTATAAGAACTTGGAACAATATCAGTACTTTTTTGTTACCAAATAAGTACAACAAGGCAATTTCTCAGTAGTAATAATAAGCTATTATTGTGTAAAGTGCAAAGGAAAACATTTTAGCAGAAAAACTAGCTTGCTGAATAAAGGCAAGGCTGTTGAAAATGCTGAGCTAACTAATGTAATACGCCTATGTTGTTAGTACTATGTATACCAGCGATAGTTATATAATACTAGTCAAAAATGAGATTAATATTGTGTCTACAAGTGGTGCAATATTGTAACACTCGCAACTTTAATTGGATCTTCTTCTTTCACAGCTGAATACACTATAGCTGCTGTTCCTGTATCTGCCTCGTTAGCAAAAAACGATCTTCTCACTTCTCGGCTACTAACCTACCCAGTACCCCACCTCCTATAGCTGACTTATTAAAGATATCTTGGAATATTATAGATAAAGCATTCAGCAGATTATTTCCATCTACACAGATTGAATATACATATATGCTTACATATAATACTATCACAATCGGCGCTAAACCTGTCGCAACGAAAGCAATGCATTTTATTCTTCTCTTAGTATTACAATTAAAATAAGCAGTGATATAATAATAGATGCGTTGTATTTAAAGAGGTTACTCGATAACGCTGCAATTTAATTCGCCTGAATGGTATGCCACCAAAAATCATTGCAACAAGCGACATAATTGCACAAGTGCATACAAGAAACCTGCCAGTCTTATAAATCTAACCTTTGCAAGCCCGTACTTCATATAATAAAAAACCCCACCAGTTGGTTTTCAGGGCAATAACTAAATGCAAGCACTACTTCAACAAACTTTATCGACATGTCAAGTATTTTGGTAATTATCATCTAAAAAATTGCACTCGGACCCCCTATCGTGGTAGCTATTGCAACCCTGGATACTGTTCCAAGGCTAACCGTTCCTGAAATTACCGTTGCAAACGTTTGGATATGAGTGATTATGCCGTCGCTATGATTACATTCTAGGTTGAATAGCATTTGTATTCCATGCTTGAATAAGTTAAAGTTAGTAAACCTGAACTGCACTATACAAAAAACTCCAGTTGCAATTCCCAAATGATTGCAAATGGAACGTGAAATATTTCTACGTACAGAAATGAATTTAATAATTCACTTATTTCCACAGTTATATTGCCACTACTTTTTATTACGATCTATAGCTAACAAGTTTTATATGTGTAATATATATAAAGCCCGACGCTTATTGGAATAGTAACAGTATACACTATACCTAAAATTGGTAGAGTGATCCATGGCTTACTGACGAAGAATACGATAAATACTCCGAAAAGTGATACAAATATATAAGACAGGCTCCTGGGAATATAAATGTACTTTGCAGAGAAAGTTGGAATATGACTGACTGAAAAAAATGAAATAGTTAAAAAGTAACAAGCCGTATTTCTTACGTTAAAAAATCGTTCTATAAGAAGTAAATATTCACTTTCCTGAGAATGAAAGGTAACAATTATTGGCAACAAAGAAAGTAAAGCACATATTGGTGCTGGAACCCCAGAAAAGAAAAATTTTTCCCAGTCAAGTTGTTCCACGTTTAACGACACATTAAACCTAGCAAGCCTTATTGAGATGCAAATTACATATATCATTACTAATATCCACCCTACAACTTTAATTTCTTTTAACTTCCAAAAATATAAAAGAAATGCAGGTGCTGCACCAAAATTTAGAAAATCTGCAAAAGAATCAAGCTGCGCTCCAAAATCACTAGTTGATCTTAAAATTCTGGCTATTCTGCCATCCATCCCATCTATAATTGCTGCAATGATAATGAAAATCACTGCAAACTCCCACTGTTCATTAAATGTAAACTTAAGTGAAGTAAGACCAGAGCACAAACCCAATAAAGTTATAAAATTTGGGAATAACTTAGCAATAGGTAGAGATCTACTGTTACCGCTATTGTTATTCATACAACGTCAAAAGTAAGCTTTTCTTGAGTATTTTCCTTATTCAAGTTTGCTATAATTGTTTCACCACCAACAACAGTTTGCCCTTCTGAAACCTTTATTTCTACATCAGTAGGAACATAAATGTTCACTCTACTGCCAAATCTTATAATTCCAAATCTCTCACCTGCTTTGACGCTCTGAGACACTCTTAAATTACAAACGATACGACGTGCAATTAATCCAGCTATTTGTTCTACAATAACCTCTTTTCCCTTTGTATATTCAACCACAATAACCTGCTTTTCATTCTCATTGCTAGATCTATCGCTCATTGCAGATACAAACTTACCTTTCTTATAGTGCATTTCTTTCACTGTACCGGATATTGGTATGCGATTCACATGCACGTTCAAAATACTCAAGAATATGCTAACAAGTGTAAATTTCTTCTCCTCTCCATTGTTTGCTGATAAAGGGTAACTAACTTCTTCAATTTTTGAAATTACACCATCGGCAGGACTTAGTACAAGATCCTTATTGCCTGGTACAACTCTTGCTGGATCACGAAAGAAATAAGTGCACAATAATGTTGGAAACAAGCATGTAATACCAAATCCCCAAGATATAGAGAATGCTATGCACGTCACTATAAAAGAAACTACTATAAATAAATAACCCTCCTTGTTTATACTGGGTAAACTAAAACACATAACCTTATTGACAACAATCTGTTATTAACAACTTATCATCTATCACTCTTCATGAAAAGCTTTTTTTTTAAGTACGTGCTGCTTCAACAAAATCCTTCTGATAAAAGGTAACATTACAAATTACCATATTATAGCTAAAAGATTTAATAAATCATCATTCCATAATGGAATTGTGCTGAAACCGCAGTAGTATGACGAATATACACTACAACAACTCACCCGACACAAGTTTTAGTTAAAGTTAGAAAACTGCTTCTTCTAAAAGCTGCCTGCTTTCCTCCTCCATTGTAATAGAATTATTACTATTTCCAAGTAAATCTCTAATTTTTGCTTCTACTTCATTCGCAACTTCCTTGTTTGCTTTGAAATAGTTTTTTACATTCTCTCTTCCTTGTCCAAGGCGTGTATTGTTATACGAATAATAAGCACCCGCTTTTTCAAGGACACCAAGTTTTGCTCCTATATCTATTATTTCTCCAAGTTTCGATACGCCCTCATTATACATTATATCAAATTTTGCTTCTCTAAACGGAGGAGCAACTTTATTTTTTACAACTTTAACTCTTGTTTCATTGCCTTTAATACTCTCTTTATCTTTTATTGCACCAACTTTCCTTATATCAAGTCTTACAGAAGTATAGAATTTTAACGCATTTCCACCCGTGGTAGTTTCAGGGTTTCCATATACTACTCCTATTTTCATACGAATTTGATTGATAAATATCAATATACAGTTCGCTTTTGAAACTGCGGAGGTAAGCTTTCGCAGCCCATGACTTAAAAGCCTTGCTTGTAATCCCATGTGCTGATCACCCATATCTCCTTCAATTTCAGCTCTTGGAGTTAATGCTGCAACAGAGTCAACGACTATCACATCAACTGCACTAGAACATACTAAATATTCAACGATATGCAAAGCCTGCTCTCCAGTATCCGGTTGCGAGACCACTAAGTTATCGGTGTTTACTCCAAGTTTATTAGCATACATGACATCCAATGCATGTTCTGCATCGATAAATGCACACAGTCCCCCTTTTTTCTGTGCTTCAGCAATTACATGCAAAGCAAGAGTAGTCTTACCAGAACTTTCTGGACCAAATATTTCAACTATACGTCCTTTGGGCAATCCCCCAACACCCAGTGCTGAATCAAGTGCAATTGATCCTGTAGATATTGTATCTATCTTCTCTACAGGATTTTGCTTTAGCTTCATTATTGCACCTTTACCGAATGTTTTTTCAATCTGGCTTATTGCGTTATCTAGCGCTTTTTGCCTATCATTACTTTTTTCTTCTGGGTTGCTTGCCATAGATTACTTATGAATTTGTATAATTTCCATGATAATCAAACGTGAACAATCTGCCAAGGCTTTTTTAGTGCTCATATATTATTTAGCGAAAAAATTAATATTTTGAGGAGATAAGCTATATGATTTAAAAGATATGGTACACACTGTTTCAAATGCAGAACCTTGCAGTCCAATTGACTTCATTAATTACACACCAAATTATATTAAGATAGAAAATTAGACGGACTTTGCAGTGCGATACAAAATAACGATAGAATACAACGGCAGTAATTTTTCTGGCTGGCAGAAGCAGCAACATTCTGCTAACTCAATTCAAGAGACCATAGAAAATGCCATATTTAATTTTAGTGGCGAGAAAGTTACTCTCCACTGTGGCGGCAGAACCGACGCAGGGGTTCATGCTTTAGGACAAGTTGCTCATTTCGATATGGAAAGGAAATTTGAGCTTTATAGAATAAGAAACGCCATAAATTATCACTTAAAATCAATTCCTATAGTTGTACTGAATGCAGAAACTGTAGATAATACATTTCACTCACGATTTTCAGCAAAAAAAAGATACTACGAATACAGAATCATTAATCGCTACGCTCCTGCAGCTTTGGAAGCTGGTTACGTGTGGCAAGTGTTTAATCCACTTGATGTAAACATTATGCGTGAAGCTGCTAAATATCTGCTTGGAAAACATAATCTTTTAAGTTTCTGCTCAAAAGATTGCCAAGCTACAAATCCGATAAGAACAATTGATGATATCAATATAGTACAAAACGGGAGTCACATATACATTAAAATATCTGCTATTTCTTTTTTACATAACCAAGTGAGGATCATTGTAGGTACTTTAGTTGAATTTGGAAAAAATAGAACTAATCCACAAAAAATGCTGAATATATTAAACCAATGCAAAAGAAACGCTGCTGGAGTTACTGCACCGCCCTTTGGTTTATATTTGGCAAAGATAGATTACTAATTAATAGCTTAAGTTCTTACTGGCATCACTATATATAATACATTTGGATCATTCTCATCAGTAATAACCGTAGCACTACTACTATCTGATAAGCTAAACTTACATTTGTTTTTTATACAGAATAAAGCATCAAGCAAATAACGTGAATTAAAACTTATTTCTATAGGTGCTCCATTGTAGTCCACCTCTACAAATTCAGTTGCATCACTGCATTCTTGAGAATTTGAGTGTAGAGTTAATAATTTTTCTTGCAATGAAAATTCAATAGATTTTATTCTATCAGATACAACAACGGAAACTCGATCTATAACGCTAGCAAGTTTGCTACTCTCAACGACCATTTGTTTATCTTGAGATGCTGGAATAACGCATTTGTAATCTGGAAAAGTCCCATCTATTAATTTTGATATTAGAATATACTTACCACATGTAAATTTGATCTTCCTATCTGAAAGTTTTATATTAATTTCATCACAATCATCCAGTACTTTTAATAGCTCTATCACAGTTTTGCGCGGTATGATTACACCAAATTCGCTATTGATATTTTGAGGCTTTGGCTTTTTTACACATGATAAACGGTGACCATCAGTTGCAACACAATATAAAAATTGCTCATCTGTATGTAGATATATCCCATTCAAATTATATCTTGTATCATCTAGCGATACAGCAAATTTTGTTTTAGTTAATAAGTCTATCAAGTCTGTATTCAGTAGAGTAAAATCATACTGATGATCACCCTCTTCAAGAACAGGAAATTTGTTTAAGACTACATTTGGTAAAGAAAAACTTGCATTTCCATAAGATATTAATAATTTCCCTTGATCGTTTACCTCAAAATTGACATCCAAATCAGCTGGCAACTTCCTCACTATATCGTGTAAAGTATGTGCTGAAACTTTTACTTCTCCTTCTGTTGACACATCTGCAGTAAGTGAAGCAAATATTGAAATATCAAGATCAGTAGCCATTAATTTTATGCTGTTATGTTGTGCTTTAATATTTATACACGCCAAAATATCTATTGCATTACGCCTTTCGACCACTCCACTTACTCTGGACAGCGTACTTAAAAGACTTGCACGGCCTATGCTAAAACGCATTTGATCACATACAGAACTTTGTTTTTTGATTTCTACATCTATATCCACAACCTCTGACACTATCGATTCTTAAAAAATATTTCAAATGATATCCACATTCTACGTAAAGTAAAGTGCTTATTTATATTTTTACCGGAAGAGTGGTCTTTATACTATGGTTCAGCCTGAGATTACAACAGTTCACTTTACGTAGCACAAATCATGCATTTTTTGGTATGCCTTTTGAAACCCAAGTAGGGAATAAGTATCATCAATGGCTGTCGCTTTTATTCTTCCACTAACCACCATTGATAATCCCTGCTTCATTTTTAGAATTAGATCTCGATCTGTTTTTGTATGCTCTGTCCACGCAAGATCTCCTTGTATTATGTATAATGTATATTTTATTTTTTTATCGATATTGAGAACTACAGGCTCCTTATCATACTGAAAACCAGAAGTAACACTTACCTCATCTGCTTTTTTATCGACATAACTGACCATTACATATGGCTTGCGGTTAGTCATATAATGTTCACTCATTTTCTTAGGGTAAGACACGATATAACATACTTTCTCTCCATCTTCCAATGCAGTATATACAAGCCAATCTCTATATTTTTCCTTCAATTGTATATCACTAACCGATGCAAGAGCACTTACTGAAAAAAATATTAGAAATACAAAAAAATTACGCATGTAAGCTAAACTTCAAGCTTTCCGACTGTATATGTTGTTTTACCTTACTCATCGCTTGTTCAGCTAGCTGTCTTATTCTTTCTCTTGAAACACAATATTTTTTACTAAGCTCATCTAGGGTCTGAGTATTCTCAGACAAATACCTACTAATAAAAATATCCCTTGATCTTTCGTTAAGGCTTGCTAATGCATTGTTTAAAATTGTTTCTTTTAATTCTTTCTCTTCACGATTCTGATAAGTTACTTCTTGATTAACTGAGTTACATGGGATCATATCTTGTAGCTCCTTTTTAGAGTCACCACCTATTTTTATGCAATTATTTAGCGACTGATCCTTACAAGCTAAACGGTAATTCATCTGTATAACATCCCCTTCAGATACAGAGAGTTCATTGGATATTGCTTTTATTTCTTCATTATTTAAAGTTTCCCTGTTTGTATATTGCAAAATTCTTTTTTTTATTTTACGCAAACTAAAAAACAATCTCCTTTGTGCTTGTGTTGTGCCTATTTTTACAAATGACCAAGATTTCAATATAAAGTCTTTTATTGAAGCTTCAATCCACCACACCGCATAAGTTGAAAAACGAAACCCCAAATCAGGATTAAACTTTTTCACTGCATGGATTAAACCCATATTTCCTTCCATAATTAGGTCCATTAACAATAGTCCATAATTTTTGAACTTCATTGCAATTTTTACTACCAAATTCAAGTGGCTAGTAATCAATTTATGAGCAGAAGAAATATCTTTACACTGGTTCCAACTTTTCGCCAACCGTACCTCTTCCTCTTGGGATAGCATAGGAAATTTTCGCACTTCAGCAATATACTGTGTGAGATTAGTACTACCGTTAATACATAAGCTCACCTTTGGGATCAACATAACAACTTAAATCAAAACTCCACACATACAATGTATTGACTTTCCAGTAAAAATTCAAGCTTTAATTTAGAAAAAGCATAACTTATTGTGTGCCACTGCACCCAACTTGAACCTTAAGTGCTTCAATACTTACTGCTAATATGCAATACAAAACAGTCTACATAGTAAATAGTGCCATTCCAGTGCTTAAGAGACACTGGAATCCACATTTCTTTCTTCTAAGTCTCAGTACCAGCTGCTTGAATAACAAGACTGAGATAACAAGAAGACCACTAGGATAGATTAGAAATTAAACGCTATTCCAGCTTCTGCACCAATAGTGCTATAAAGAACTTTATATGCACCCGCAGTAACTTTTGTTTCTTTATCTTCACTAGTTCCTTTATTTACTTCTTCACTTTTATCAAAGTTAGCGCCATAAGAACCAAAATAGCGAGCCCCAGCAAAGAGTTTAATTTCTGGAGTTACATCATAGCTAATACCAGCTTTCGCCTGGTAAGCAAAACCAAACCCATGTTTTTGATCAGCAATAACTTGTGCCTTTGCAGGGTTGCTGATATATGCTACACCAAGACCAACACCAACATATGGAGTAATAGGTATATCTTCAATTACTACATCGTAATACACATTAACTAGCCCTGAAATTGCTGTTAAATTATCTACAATATCTGGAGTAGGAACTCGTGAAAGAGCACCTTTACTTAATTGTGAATAAAGTCCTTCAATGTCCACTCTAATATCATCCATCCTATAACCAAATGCACTACCACCAGCCATGAAAGAAGGCTTATAAAGGTCATTAGTGTCTTTACTATCCTTTTGAGCTCCTGTAATACCATCAACCTTTGTATTCAAAGGTGAAAACTCACTATTGTACTGCAAGCGAATGTAGTAACTAGTTTCCTCATCAGCCATTGGACCAACAGGATCTGAAAAAGCAGAGTTTGATAAACTTAGCAACATCACTAAAGCGGTTGCTGAAAAAAACTTTTTATAATACATAATTACCCTCGTTAAAAAAATTAAAATTTCACTTTAGCAATTTAAGTAAAAACTAAAGTTAAGTCAAGTACTAACTTAATAACACAAAATATTTGACATTTAAACTAATTTTTAGAGAAAGGTAAAGATTTTACTAATGAAAAGACTGAACCTGTACTAACATTGCAATATTTGAGAGCAGTGTATATCAAGAATGCAAAGCCCACTTTACAGACCTTAAGAACCCCTTATATGGGGATGTTTTAGGCCTAAATTTATCTTTAATCTTTATTTAAGTGACAAAAGCACATTATTAAACTAGGTGTGTTATGTTTAATTTTTCTTATATAGACACTCCATGTCTTTACAAATTTTTATCTACGTTAGCTGAATCTCACTTATTAAGTAATGTAATAAGCACCAAGTTTTTGAGAGAACAGTAAACAACTCACATTGCATTGTTCTTTTTGTCCTTTTTAAGGATTAGTTAAAAAACCAACTAATCTTCTTTTTTTATAAAGAAATTATTGAAAAACTTCTGCACTACCCTTATCTTGACGTTATGGATATTTACAATTCCAAGGTTGACTACTTATCAAGCGTATACGACATTAATGCTAAGTTCCTATAAGAGATGAGACGAGAAAGAGACATTGGAATGACACCATTTATTGCATAAATAACCTGCAAATTGCTATGTTCATACAGTTGTGTCACTAGCTTTAGCATTTCTTTATTCCTCACATCATTCACTACCGTGGTTTCTTCCATCTTTATACAATGTTATAGGTGCACTAGCGAAGAAGCGTTAGCATTAGAAATACCAGAAATTTTATGTAGAAAAAATTTAAAAGGGAAGTTTAAATCCAGGTAGTAAACCCATCATACCTGCAAGATCAGAGGTTACATTTGCCATATCCTCCTCTGCCTTCTTAATAGCATCGTTGAACGCTGCTGTTACTAAATCTTCTACTATATCCTTCTCTTCATTTCTCATAAGCTCTAAGTCTATGTTTACCTTTTTAGCTTTATAACTACCTATTTTTATGACTCCTACCAACACAGAAACTTTACCACCACCAGAGATACCTTGAAATTCTTTACCAATATACTTCTCTTGAGCTTCTGTAAGTTTCTTTTGCATCTCTTGTGCTTGCTTCATTATCTGATTAAAATCCACGACTTACTCCTTACTCTCTATATTGACTACCTTTGCACCCTTAAATGTATCAAGTATACCCTTGACTGCAGGTGCATAACTTAAACTATTCGCCCCCTTGTTTATATAACCTGCATCAATTGTAATAACCCACTCCTGCTGAGTTATCTGACTTAAATAATTTTTCAAGTCATTACAAAAATTACTATCCAACTGAGATACAGCTTTTAGTTTTAAATACCCAGGTTTACAATTCACTAATTGTAGATTACTACATAGCTGTTTGTAAAGATAAATTTGGTTATTCTGTTGTAATAGTTGCAAAATCTTATCAAAATCATAATTTTTCTGTTGTATGTTTTCTGCGCTGCGTGCATTCCTCTGCTGCGTACTTTGCGCAAGAACTTTCTTGACTACCTGCTCAGGAGAAGGTAGATCAGAAAGATAACAGAGGCTAATTAATATCATCTCAGCAGCAACATCACTGCATGTCGAAGCTTTTATATCTTGAACTCCTTTGAGCAACATCTTCCACAATCTCGAGAAAAATATTAAAGACTTCCTTACACCTAAGTCTTTTATCCTGTTCTTCTCACATTCTGTAACCGAACTATCAATCTCTTTTGTAACTAAAAAACGGCATATTAACTGAATTGTTTGCAATAGACCTTCAAAAATACTAAGTGGGTTTGCCGTTTCTACTGCTTTGTCGAATAACGATAGAGCTTTTTGTAAACCACTATCCAATATTGCTTCCATTAGATCAAATATAATATCTTTATCCACTAGGCCAAGTATATCCATTACACTTTTAGTAGATATCGCATCACCTTTATTATACAGCACTGCTTGATTCATTAAAAATAAGGCGTTACGCATTGAATTACCAGAGTGGCGCGCAATTAACTCTGATGCTTTCTTTTCAATGAAATAATTTTCTCTCTGTGCAATATCATTTAAACGCTCTACTATTTTAGCTACAGGAATGCTGTGCAAATCAAATCTTTGACAACGTGCAATGATAGTAATTGGTATCTTTTTTATCTCTGTAGTTGCCAAGATAAACTTTACACTTGGTGGTGGCTCTTCTAGGGTTTTAAGCAATGCATTAAATGCACTGCTGGATAACATATGTACTTCGTCTATAATGTAAACTTTGAATTTAGAGCTTATAGGTGAATAGCAAATATCCCCTAGGATTACTTTGATATCATCAACGCTAGTATGACTTGCTGCATCGATTTCAATTACATCTGGATGGCTTGAATTTTTTATCGTCAGGCAATTTTTACATGACCCACACGGTTCAAAAGTCGGTCCTAAGGAACAATTTAAACATAAGGCTATTATTCTTGCTGTGGTAGTTTTACCCACCCCACTACCACCGGAAAGCAGTATAGATTGTGGAATTCTGTTGAGAGTAAAAGCGTTTTCTAATATACGCACTAATATATCTTGACCTACTAGATCTTTAAAGCTACCAGGACGATATTTTAATGCTATGTTCATAGTTTATGATAAAATAAATAATGAAATAGGTATGCAACCCAAAAAGGTTCTGATGTGGCTGCTTCATTTCTGACCTGACCAAGTTACAGAGTTTTTGCCTGCATACCTTATAAAAGATTATACTTTTTTTTTTATTTAGCAAGATATATTCTATATTAGCCCTATAACTTGATATGCTAAATTTTTTACAGTGCTACTTTGAAGTAAATAAAAAGTTAGTTATTATGCAAGTCACTACAAGATTATCACTCCAATGTTTATTTATGTCATCCCAGTGCGTGACACTGGGGCCCAAAAATCTCTTCAACAACTGGACTATGTGGTCAAGCCATAGAATGATAAGTGCTGGAGCAATAAGAGATTATGCAAGAGATCTACTAAAATCCACATCTTTTCCTCTGGATCCCAGTGCCACGCACTGGGATAACGAAGGAGAGGTGTTATGATTTTATATCATTTTCCTCTTTGTCCGTTCTCACGGAAAGTTAGAGCCCTTCTTAAGGAAAAAAAGCTGAGCTGCGATTTAGTACAAGAAAACCCGTGGGAAAAGCGGAATGAATTTATGAAGATTAATCCAACTGGGCAGGTACCAGTGCTTATAGATAATAACTTTATTATAGCAGACAGCAACGCTATTTGTGAATATCTAGAAGAAACTTACAATAGCGATATCAAATTGCTTGACTCGTCTACTGTTATTAAATCTCAAATACGTGCTTTAATTAATTGGTTTGATAATAAATTTTATAATGAAGTTACTAAATATATTATAAATGAGAAAGTAATAATTAACCGCAGTCCTGACTCTAGGTTTCTCCATGCAGCTCAACATAATCTATCTTGCCATATAGAGTACATTGAATACTTAATTAACAAAAACGTTTGGCTCATAACTGATAAGTTCACTTTAGCTGACATTACTTTAGCATCACATATTTCTGTAATGGATTATGTAAATAGTTTTCCATGGGAAAAAAGTAAAATTCTAAAAGAATGGTATTCCATTGTTAAGTCAAGGCCTTGTTTTCGTGAGATGTTATTAGAAAGAGTTCCCGGGTTAACCCCTCCTCTGCACTATGCTAACTTTGATTTTTAGTCTACGTAAGCTTTAAAGCTATAGTCATTCCTTCATCAGTTGGAATTAATATAGAGCAATATTTTTTTTCGTTCGATAATCTATAATTGAATTCCCTCATAGCACGCCATGATTTCTCTAACACTTCTTTTGGAGGTGATTTCAAAAATACTGTGTTAAATAATAGAGTATTATCCGCAACAATCAGCCCGTCTTGTTTAATGTATGACTCTGCCCAATCTAAATATTTAGGATAACCAACCTTATCAGCATCAATGAATATCATGTCATATGGTGCTTTCGCTGATAATTCATCCAATTTTTCTAATGCATTGCCTACTATTAAAGTAATTTTATTGCCCATATTAAAAGCACTAAAATTTTTTTTTGCTATTTTAAAGTGCTTAGGATTGTTTTCTATTGTGTATATATGACCACATTCAGGCAGAGCTTTTGCCATACAAATTGATGAGTAACCGTACAATGTGCCAATTTCAACGATACTTCTCACCTTATGAACCTTTATAAATAAACTTAATAACTTTCCTTCTTCAGGGCTAATTTGAATGTATTGTTTTTCCCCAAGAATACAATACTCTTCTATTTCTTTACATTCTTTTGCAAATAAATCTCGTATGTATAATAATTTTATGTTAGAGTTATTACGTGCCATGTTTTGTATTATAGGAAGGCTTAATTAATATAAAATTCATAAATAATTATATAGCTTAAAATGATATAAACATTTATTTTAGGCTATTATTTTATAGCGTAAAATTTTAAGTGACAAAAATTATGATATATAATATCATAGTTAACTAGTGCAACAGCTGATTGGCTGCCACACTAAAATTTAAAGAGACTGCTTACATGCAAATTTCTCTTTTAAGTATAATTTTCGTAATCAATTAGAGGGAGTTATATGTCTTATAATATTGCTGGTGAAGTTGAAACGTTAA